>CAZOAK010000017.1:8239-19341 GCA_964577785.1 uncultured Candidatus Saccharibacteria bacterium
CATCTATTAATTCAAATACTGATACAAAGATTTCTACAGCTTCATCTTCACTCGCTTCAACAATTCCAGCAGGAGTTTGGGCTTACTCTTCAAGAACATTAACTTCTCTCGCATCAATTGCTTCAGATGTATGGAACGCAACAACAAGAACATTAACGTCACTAACTCTTTCTTCTCAGTCACCTTGGACAGTATCTACATCTGACTTCGGAACAATAACTGCTGGAAGTAATTATCTTGCTACAGTGACAACTATCTACAATGGAACATTGACTGACTCACTAGTCGTTCCTACAGTAACTATTTATGATCCAAATCGTAATGTGGTTGCAAACGGAGTCTCAATGACTAGAACTTCAACTGGTACATATAGTTACTCATATACAACAGCGGGGAATGCAACTGCGGGAACTTGGGAGAGTGTATTCTCTGCTAACGTAGAAACAGGCAAGACTCTACCAGGTAATGATTATTGGCAAGTAACAGATAGTCCTGCTCAGGTTATTATTAATAGTATTTCTGATGATACAACTCCATCGATAGGTGCGAATGTTACAATTACAAACGAAGGTTTGAGTGGTTATGAATATCAATATGAATGGTGTGTAGTTTCTGGTGCTAGTGATGATTGTGGAGGTGGGGATGATGTATTCCATGGTGTAGCTGCTAAATATATTAATGCTGGAGAAGATTTCAATACTACTCTCACAGCAACAGTTCCTACTGCAGGTAATTATTACTTTAAGTTAGTTGTTTATTTCGGTACTGAAAGCTCAGGTGCTTCGAGATCATTTACTGCAACCACATCTAGCACGCCACCAACTGGTGGCGGAGGAGGTGGAGGTGGTGGCGGAGGGGGTGGGGGAGGTTCGACCTCATCTGAATCAAGTGGAGTATGTAAGAGAGCTGATTTTAATTGCGACACCAAAGTAAACTCAATCGATTTCTCTATCCTACTTTATTTCTGGAAATCAAAACCACCATTCAAGAATTTGACTGTAGATTTAAACAAAGACAACAAAATAGATTCAGTCGATTTCTCAATTTTGTTGTATGAATTAGGTAAAAAATAATTAATAATTAATAATTAACATTAGAAAATGAAAAATATATATAAATTAATTTTGGTATTAGCAATATTCTGTTCGGCTAGTAGTGCATCAGCTACAAGTTTGTATCTGGAGACTTCAAAAAATACAGTTTCAGCGGGTGACACATTTGTTGTCAGTGTAAAAGTTGATTCAAAAAGTACAGCAGTCAATAGTATTGAGGGAGATATAACAATTCAGTCTGGAGATTCTTTGTTTCAAGTCAAAGAATTTAGTCTTGCCGGATCAATATTTGGTCTCTGGCCGAGAACCCCATCGCTGTCGAAAGACGGTAGAATTGTTTCTTTTATAGGTGGAGTTCCTGGAGGTTTTGCGATTGATGGGGCTACTTTATTTAATATTATTATTGAGGCTAAGAAAGAAGGTTCAATAAAAATATCTCCTAAAAATGTAGTAGCATTTGCAAATGATGGTAACGGGTCAAAAGTACCTGTAACTTTAGAGTCGAAAACGATAACAGTTAATCCGTCTAGTGAAAATGAAATTCCAAACGATGAGTGGAGTGATATTGTTGCCAAAGACACTAAGCCACCAGAAGAATTTATAATAGTTTTGGGCAAGGAAGATTCTTTATTTGATGGAAAAAAGTTTGCATTTTTCAGTGCTATGGATGAGGTGTCTGGTGTTAGTTATTACGAAGTCTCAGAAAACGGCAAGCCGGCTGTTCGAAGTGGAAGTACATACGTGTTGCAAGATCAGGACATTTCAAAAGTTAGACTTGATGTTGTTGCATTTGATAAAGCTGGAAATAAAAGAAAGGCTTCATACACAAGTCCTACTTATGGATTATTTGGGCTCTCATGGGTATTTTACGTGATAATTATAATAATGATTATCGTAAGAATTATCTTTAAAAGAAGAAAGAGAAACAATAATCTATTGAATGTTTAATAAATCAATTAAACAATTTAAAAGGAAGGTAATACCCCTAACAATATTTTTAGGGGTATTCCTGTTTTTGCTCGCTGGGGAATCGTTGGCAGCGACGCTGTCTTTGAATTCATCAGCACAATCAGTTTCTTTGGGAAACATTGTTTCGGTCAAGGTTGCTGTAAATACTTCTGGTAAATCAATTAATAATTCAGACGGTGTAATTCAATTCCCATCTGAATTATTAGAAGTTTTATCTGTAAGCAAATCCTCATCAATATTTTCTCTATGGGTTGAGGAGCCGAGATTTTCTAATTCTAGTGGAAGTGTCAGTTTCAATGGTGGGTTACCAAATCCAGGTTTTACTGGAAGTTATGGCGAAATAATATCAATAACTTTTAAAGCAAAAAAATCAGGGAGTGCATCAGTAATATTTTCTGAAGCTGCTGTAAGGGAAAACGATGGTCTCGGTACTGATATACTTACTTCAAAGAGTGGTACGACAATTAATATTGATTCTGCATTACCTGTTGTTGTACCAGAAAAACCTGTTGAGGTAATAAATAAAGCAAATGTAGCGATCGGTACTCCGGTAGTACAATCATCGACACACCCGAAACAAGATGTCTGGTACAGCGGTAGAACCGCATCATTTAGTTGGTCAGTACCAGCTGGTGTTCTTTCTGTACAAGCAACATTGAATGCTTCAATACTGAACGTACCAACTGTCTCATATGATGGTTCTGTATCAAGAAAAACTCTGAATGATGTTGCGGATGGGGTTTATTACTTTAATTTAAGATTGCGTAATTCCGAAGGATGGAGTCCTACTGCTCATTATAAAGTTCAAGTCGACGGTACACAGCCAAAGGTTTTTGTGCCTGAGATTAGAGAAGAAGATTTCAGAAATATTGTGACATTGAATGCTGTTGATGATATGTCAGGAATAGATCACTACATGGTAAATGTTGATTCAAGGGCGCCAATAAAGGTTGCTAGCGGTAAATTATTAAATAATGATTATTTGTTACCAATTGAAGAGGGTGGCTCACACACACTTACTGTTGTTGCTTATGATAAGGCAAATAATTCTAGAGAATCAAAAGTTGTATTTACAAGTCCGGAGATTAAACCTCCAAAGATTACTGCTGTCCCAGAGAAAATAGAAGTGGGTGAGAGTGTTACTATTAATGGTGAATCAGTCTATAAGAATCAGAAAATCGAAATAACATTCAGTGGTGATTCTGATGAAAGAAAATATCAACATGTAACAGACGGTGATGGTTTGTTCAAGGTTGTGATTGATAATGTTGATGTTAGGGGAAGAGTGGGTATTACTGCTCGGATAGTGATTTCAGATACTGAGTTTAGTAAACCCTCAGATAAAATATATTTGAGTGTTGGAGATCCAAAGATAATAAAAGATATAACAAAATATCTATATCCAGTGTTCGGTATTGTTATTATAGTATTCTTGACCATGACATTTGTTTATCTCTTGTATCTTGGTTGGCATAAGTTCTTTGGCATTAGAGAGAGATACCGTCAAGATTTTAAAGTGGTTATTAGTGAAATACATGAGACAATGATCTCTCTAAAGAAGGAACTCAATGATCAGTTAGATACATTAGAGCAAATTAAAAAAGACAGAGAACTAAACAAGAAAGAGGAAAAGATATTCAAAAATATTACCAATCACATAGATGATGTTGAGGAATTTATAGAAAAGAAAATTAAAAAAATACTTTAATAATTAATTCACCCTAAAAAATTTGAACTGAGGCATTAGATACATCTAATGCAAGGAAAATCAAAGATTTTCTATCAGTTCAAACTTTAAAGGGTACATAAAAAATATGGAATCAAAAGATTTAGCGGTTGAGGCGCCTAGAAGTCCCTATGAAACAATTAATGGATTTGCAATACTTGCTCGTACAATAGACAAGTGTCGTGCAGATTTGGCTGGTACTATCGGTGAATATCATTTTAATTGCCCATTAGACAGAATGCTTTTTAGTTTTAAAAATATTAATGCCGACGAGTTTAAGGAATTTGTTAAAACTGGAGCAGATGATGATGTAATAGGAAAATGGGTATTTGATCATGGGGATGTGAAAACTATTGAGGAAATAGGTGTTTGGTCTCAGGCTTTTAGATCAGATTTTTCTTACACTACTGACCCTAACAAAAGTGAATGGTTTAAGGGAGAGTGTAAACGGCTAGGTCTTGATGCAGAAAAAACTACTCTGTTTGATTATTTGGAAGTGGACGACAAGGTAAGTTTTGCGAAGGAATAAAGATTAGGAAAGGGAATTGGATGTGTCAAAATGACACATCCAATTTTGATTTATGGTATACTTAATCCATATTAAATAATCAATCTACTAATGGAGAAAATAATTTTGGAGAATTTGTACTTGAATAAGAAATTGTCCGCCTCACAAATTGCTACTAAGCTTCAGTGTTCTAATAATAAAATAAATTATTGGTTGAAAAAATTTGATATTAAGAAAAGAAGCATTTCAGATGCAACTTACCTTTCTTATAATGGATTAAAGGATCCTTTCAAATTTAATAAATTACTGACCAATGATAAATGGTTTTTAATGGGTTTGGGGATTGGATTGTATTGGGGTGAGGGTAACAAGGCAAATAAATCTTCAGTTAAGTTGGGGAATACTGACCCAGATTTAATCTTATGTTTCGTTTATTTTTTGAAAAAAATATACAATATTAAGGAAAATAAACTCAAGTTCGGTTTACAAATTTTCAGTGACATTGATCCTAAGGTTGCTCTCAAATTTTGGCAGACCAAATTAGATGTGAAGGAAGACCAGTTCCAGAAGCCTGTGGTGTCAAAAGTAAGAGGTAAAGGTACTTACAAAACCAAATCTACTTATGGAGTTTTGACTGTATATTTTAACAATGTAAAACTTAGAAATTTAATCATACAAGAGATTGAAAAGTTAAGGAATATATAATACTATTCATTTAAAGCCGTTGTAGCTCAGTTGGTAGAGCACGTTCTTGGTATGAACGAGGTCATCGGTTCAATCCCGATCGACGGCTCATCGAGTGAAGCGAGATAAAGTCGAAACAGACAAATTGTTTTGTCTGTGTTCGAGATTGAACAGCAGAGTCATGTTCTTGAAGCTTCAAGAACAAACGAGCTGGTGACCAGTCCGAGCTTTGCGACGGCAAAGCGGGAGATGAGGGAAATAACCGATCGACGGCTCCAAGTAAGGATTATAGATACTGTGTTATAATTAATATGTTAATTAAATAATAATAAATACTATGAATGAATTTTCTGCGAAGAAATTAGGTGAATTATTGGCTTTTGCCAAAGAAGGTAACAATACAATAGAAAAAACTAAAAAGGTTTTTAGTGAATTTTTGTCCGAAGATGACTTACAGGAGACTCTTAAAAGTAGTGTAGGACATATCGATGCTATTAATGCATATGCTATAGAAAAGAAAGTGGTGGATATAGTAGAAGCTGAGTCTGAGAAAACGGCTAAAAAAATAGTTTCAATGAGAGATATCTATATCGAGTCAGAGTGGGATACTCATTCAGAAGTTTTTGAGTGGTGGGGTTTTTTTGGCGGAGGAGCAATTGCTCATTGGAATTTAATGAAAGGTGTTGCAGAATCATTAGAGGACGATGGATTAGTTCAGCTCTGTTATAACGCTATTGCTTACCATGAAAATTTGTACGACACGACCTCATCTATTCTTGCAGAAATAGGAAGAAAGAATTCTAAAGAGGCTTAATGACAGAGGATTTGAGGCAAAACAGAATACATGAAATAGAGCAACTCATGATGAGTGGTGATTTTTGGAGTGATAAAAAAAATGCACAAGATCTAATAAAGGAATTACAAGATTTAAAAAACCCTGTTCCAATTGGGGGTAAGTATGATAGTGGTGATGCAATCATGACCATATTTGCTGGTGCTGGGGGTGATGACTCAGAAGATTTTGTTCGAATGCTTTTGGAAATGTATTCAAAATATGTAAGTAAGAAGGGTTGGCAAACATATTTGTTAGATCAGAATCAAAATGATGCTAATGGATATCGTAGTGTAACTTTTGAAATAAAAGGTAAAAAAGTCTATGGAAATTTAAAGAAGGAGTCCGGAGTGCATAGGTTGGTACGCATTTCTCCCTTTAATGCAAACTCAAAACGCCAGACATCATTTGTTATGGTTGAGGTCATTCCAAAGTTTGAAAAAGATATGGATGTAAATATTAATGAAAGTGATTTAAAAATAGATTTTACTCGTTCAGGAGGGCCAGGAGGGCAAAATGTTAATAAAAGAGAGACCGCTGTGCGTATTGTTCATATACCAACCAAGCTATCCGTACATATTGATTCAGAACGTAATCAAGCACAGAACAAGGACAAGGCTTTAGAAATTCTCAAAGCAAAACTTTATGCTATAATGGAAGAACAGAAAAAGACTGAAGAAGCTGGCTCATATGTTTCAAAAACAACAGAAGCAGAATGGGGAAGTCAGATTAGAAGTTATGTTCTTCATCCATATAAAATGGTTAAAGATCATAGAACTTTAGTCGAAACTTCAAATGTAGAAAAAGTACTTTTTAACGGAGAATTAGATGAATTTATAGAAGCAGAGAAAAGTTTGTAACCAAACTTTAAATTATCAAGGTTCAATTAATCAATATTCAATTGAATGATTTAATTGGAAAATTGTAACTTGAACATTTCAAATTTTTAGTAAAAAATTTAGCATGATTTACTTTGACAAAGTTTCTAAAACATACCAAAACAACACCAAGGCATTAGAAGGTGTAACTTTTACTATAAACCCTAAAGAGTTTGTATCTATTGTTGGACATTCGGGTGCTGGTAAGAGTACTTTAATCAAGATGATTTTAGGAGAGGAGAGTCCAACATCAGGTGCGGTATATTTTGAGTCAGTCAATCTTAAAAATTTAAAGAAAGATTCTATTACTGATTATAGGAGGAGGGTTGGTACTGTTTTTCAAGATTTCAGATTACTTCCAAATTTAACTGTCTATGAAAATATTGCATTTGCCATGGAGGCTTGCGGTAGAGATGATGAAGAAATAGCGGCAGACGTCCCTCATGTTCTTGAGCTTGTTGGATTGGGACAAAGAATGATGAACTTCCCCCATCAATTATCTGGTGGTGAAAAACAAAGAGTAGCTATTGCACGTGCTATTGTGAATCAACCTGATGTTGTTATAGCAGATGAACCTACAGGGAACCTGGATCCAGTTTCAACTTATGAAATTATTCAGATTTTGAAAAAGATTAATGATTTAGGAACCACTGTAATATTAACTACTCACAACAAAGGGGTGATTGATTCTTTAGGCAAGAGAGTTATTACTATGGAGGGTGGTAAGATGGTTCGTGATGACAAAGATGGTAAATTCGCGATATAAGTTGGCGGTAAATATTTTATAGCCATTAGTCTATAGCGAATCAAATTTATTTCTTTAATATCAATAATGTTTTATACTATAAACTAACAACTATTAACTACAAACTATCACTATGTTTTGGACAAATATAAAAAGAGTATCTAGATCAGGGTTTTTAGGTTTTTGGAGAAACAGTTCTGTTTCTTTTACAGCAGTTCTAATTATGACTATGGCACTTTTGGTTGTTGGGTCACTGGTTTTAACTCAAGCTTTATTAAAATCAACCCTAGAGCAAATTAAAAATAAAGTTGATATTAACGTATATTTAGTAACTTCTGCGGAAGATTCAGAAATACAAACTCTAAAGAAACAAATTGAATCTCTGCCAGAGGTTTTGACTCCTGTTATATATTCAACACGAGAAGAAGAGTTAGAAAAGTTTAAACAAAGACACGAAAATGATGAGTTGACTCTTCAGGCGTTAGAAGAAATAGGGGATAATCCTCTAGGGGCATCACTTGAGATTAAGGCAAAAGATCCGGCGAACTACGAGGGTATTGCATCATTTTTGGAAAATCAAAAAAAGGAAAATTCCGAAAGTATTATTGATAAAATAAACTATAATAGAAACAAATCTGCGATTACTGCACTTACAAACATAATGTTTGCATCAAAAAAGCTGGGTGTAGCCGTGGCATTATTTTTTGCTTGTATTGCATTTCTTATATCCTTTAACACAATTAGACTTACGATTTATATGGCTCGAGAAGAAATTTCAGTTAAAAGATTGGTGGGTGCATCAACAAGATATATTAAAGGTCCATTTGTTGTGAGTGGTCTTATGTATGGATTTATGGCGACTATCCTTGCCATGGTGCTTATGGTGCCAATAACATACTGGGCAGGTCCTTATACGTTTGATTTGGGTACCGGGATCAATTTATTCTCATACTATCTATCACACTTGATATACATAGGATTATTTCTTCTTACTTCAGGGCTTCTAATCGGGGCATTGTCAAGCTATCTTGCGGTCAAAAAATACCTTAAAATCTAACTATAAAAATTATTAAATATTCAGAATGAAAAAACGAAAATACATTTTTGTTGTTGGGGGAGTTATGTCTGGAGTAGGTAAAGGGGTTTCGGCATCTTCTATTGGAGCAATAATGAAAGCCAAAGGTTTTAAGGTGACTGCATTAAAGATCGATCCATACATTAATATTGATGCTGGTACAATGAATCCAACTGAACATGGTGAAGTTTTTGTTCTCCGTGATGGTGATGAGTGTGATCAGGATATGGGTAACTATGAGAGGTTCTTAAATACAAGTTTGACTCGTAATAATTATATGACAACTGGGCGTGTGTACCAGGAGGTCATTCGTAAGGAGAGAAATCTAGAATACAAGGGTAAAAATGTTGAGGTTGTACCAGATATTCCTAGAGAAGTAATAAGAAGAATTAAAAAGGCATCAGATGATGCTGATGCTGACGTCACCATTGTTGAGGTGGGTGGAACAATCGGAGAGTATCAGAATATTATTTTTCTTGAGGCGGCCAGAATGTTAAAGATTGAAAATCCTAGAGATGTTGCTTTTGTAATGGTGTCATACTTACCAACACCTTCGACTGTAGGTGAGATGAAAACTAAGCCAACGCAATATGCTTCTAGAACATTAAACGGTACGGGTATTCAGGCGGATATTATAATAGCTCGTAGCAATACAACACTTGATGAAAAAAGGAAAGAAAAGATTGGTGTATTTTGTAACGTATTAGCAAAAAATATTATTTCAGCACCTGATGCTGATAGTATTTATGATATTCCTTTAAATTTTGAAAAAGATGATTTAGGAGATAACCTATCAGAGATTCTCGGGTTACCAAAAAAGAAGACAGATTTGGATGAGTGGATAAGATTTGTTAATAAAAGAAAGAATGCAAAAAAAGAACTAAATATTGCAGTTGTTGGTAAATATTTTGATTCTGGGGATTTTGTACTGTCTGATGTATATATTTCTGTAATCGAGGCTATCAAATTCTCTTCATATTATGAAGGGGCAAAACCAAAAATTTCTTTTCTTAATTCAAAAGATTTTGAAAAAGACAAGTCAAAACTTCAGACACTCAAAAATTATGATGGAGTTATAGTGCCAGGTGGATTCGGCGAAAGTGGTGTTGATGGAATACTTGAAACCATAAAATTTGTTAGAGAAAATAAGATTCCGTATCTAGGCATTTGTTACGGAATGCAGCTCATGGTTATTGAATATGCCAGAAATGTTCTCGGATGGAATGATGCAAATACGAGAGAGATTAATCCAAAATCCAATAAGCTTGTTGTTGATATAATGAATGACCAGAGGAAAAAGTTGGAGGAGAGTGATTACGGTAATTCAATGAGATTGGGGGATTATACTGCTGTTTTAAAAAATGGCTCAATTGCACATAAGGCTTATGGCAAAACTGAGATAGTTGAGAGACATAGACATAGATATGAAGTCAATCCTGAATATGTATCTGAATTAGAATCAAAAGGATTGGTATTTTCTGGTAAATCAAAAGACGGAACATTGTGTGAAATTGCTGAACTCACTGCGAGCAAACATCCTTTCTTTGTTGGAGTACAATTCCACCCAGAATTTCTAGCGAGACCACTCAGTCCTCATTCATTGTTTACTGCTTTTATAAAAGCTTCAATTAAAAATAAATAATGCCAAAATCGGTTCGAGTTGGGGTTGGTGTAATAATCAGAGATGGAACCAAAATCCTTTTGGGCAAAAGAGCTATTGATAAACTTGAGGAAGGATTTGAAGTACAGCCAAATAATTTGGTAGAGACTTGGGCATTACCGGGAGGGAAGCTCGAGGTGGGCGAGACACTTTCAGATTGTGCTAAAAGGGAAATTCTAGAAGAGGTCGGTGTAGTAATTAAAGATCCAAAATTAGTTGTAATTAATGATGCTACAGAAAAAACCGGATTTTTTATGACAATAGGTTTTGTCTCTGAAAATTTCACCGGAGAGCCAAAAACATTAGAACCAAATAAAATAGGTGATTGGCAGTGGTTTGATTTAAATGATTTACCTACACCACTTTTTGGTCCTTCAGAAGAAACAATTCTAAAATTTAAAGAAGGTATTTTGTATTAAAAAAAGAGAGGAATGCATGGCACTCCTCTCGGTTTTGGTTTGTAGGGTTTGACGCCTACTTTTTTGGTCTCATCTTCGCCTTCATTGACTTTTTCCCTCCCGGGATTGGTCTTTTTGGCTTTGCAGATTTTTTTGGAGCCGATGGTGGTGGTCCCATAAGACTTTCGAGCTCATCGCCGAAAGGGGAACCAAAAAACATCAAATGAACAGCTACGACATTGATATATGTTCGCATAGGTCTAAAAAGATACAATGATCTACATGTTTTGTCAATAAAAAATCGACACTATTTCTAGCATCGACGCAATTTACGACCTCTGAGGTCGCGAGCAGGTCTTCTAAATGGTGAATTTTCTTCCACTATATTCCAGATTTCTGTCCTGGCTGGGACTGCTGACGGTAGAGGTTTCGGCTCATTTGATGAATTGGAGCCACACCTTTCACGGAATGGAAAAATAATCTCGCTCCCAGAAATAGGTCCGCTGGGTAGCATCTCACCAAACTTGAAGTCCAGAATGAACGCAAAAATAACTCCGGTTGTTCTCATATCTATT
>CAZOAK010000018.1:0-18117 GCA_964577785.1 uncultured Candidatus Saccharibacteria bacterium
GGAAAACGGCTATTTTAGTGGGTTTTTTACCCTTAATTTAGGGGATTAAAAGAGTCCACAAAACTGCGAAATTCAGGATTATCTAAATTAATATCCTTTTCGTTAACAAAGTTTAGAACATATGCTCTCTTCCCCTCTACAATAAATCTACCTAGAGAATAGTTTTTAGTAAACTCGTGGTAACTTCTTGTTTCAACCCCATCTAAACGGTATCTGGTCTCCAAAAGACCCAAATCCTCACGTCCTTGAATATAATCCTCAACACTGAAATCATGAGGATCATTAATATTTGAAAGAGAAATAATATAATAATTATCAGATCTCCATTCGCATTTTTTTACATAGCCAGCACTATTGGTTTCAACAAGAGCAAACCGTGATACAGGAACATCAAGACCAAATTTATTATCACCACATTCAAATACCCCAGTGTTAGAAACTCTTGGCCAATCTCCATCATTACTAATAAAAATAGAGTATATGAATTTACCAAAAGAAAAAATTGGGCTAATGAAACATAGAGCTAATGCAACTAGAATAATTATTATGTAATATCTGAGTTTAATCTGTGACATTATTCTACAAGTCCTATTTTATTCAAAACAACTTTGTGAGGGAAATCAAAAATATCACGAATAAGCTTGTCGCCCATTCCGAGCCTATAAGTAAAATCTTGGCTAGAAAGTAAGGCGAACGACACCTCTCTGCCGAACTCTGATTCAATCTCCATAAGAATCTTTTTCAATTTCTTTTCATCTGGTTTATCTGAGACCAGAAGCATATCTACACGTGATTGTTCTTCATTAATAAATATTCCAGAAATAACTACCAATTTCACTCTACCTGCCATATTTAATTTACGAGCAATTGACTCTTCTGTTAATGGAGAAACTTTTAGTAAGAATTCTCTCAGTGGATCTAAATATTTAAAATTTGGATTAGCGATCCACCCAGTCACCTTCCTGCCCTTTTCATTTTTTGTTAATCTCTTTTTAACCAAATCTGCTTTTTCTAAAATATTTATTTCTTTTTTTACAATATTCGGTCTTGCTTTTATTTTTTTTGAAAGCGAATCCACAGGAAAAACAGTCTCTGGGTTATAGACGAATGATCTCATTAATCTCGCTTTAGTTGCACTGCCAAAAATTTTCTCTAAGATTTCCATTTTAAAAGTATAAAGTATTATGTATAAGGTATTAAGTATAAAACCAAAATCAGGCCTATATCTTGTATATAGATTGTAGCATATTTGAATAGGCATACAAAAAAACAGGTCATCTAGCGTAGACGACCTGCATGCTGATTCCCGGATATGATAGCCTTTCTAATGGCACCATACCTCTTTTTGTGTTTATCTTTTGGAATAGAGGTATTCTTCTGTCCTAGACCAGCCATCCCAACGAGATTCAAAGGAACAAATACTCCTGTCATGGCCAAACCGCTTTCACATAACATAATAAAAAATGGGTTAAATTCAATTCATATTAAAACATAAATCATCCACGCTGTCCAAAGGACAGTGTGGATGATTTAACTAAAAAAATACACAGGTTGCCCTGTGTATTTTTTTGGTATTACTTCAAAGTGACTTTAGCACCCGCTTCTTCAAGAGTTTTCTTGAGAGCTTCAGCTTCTTCTTTCTTTAGACCTTCCTTCAAAACTTTTGGAGCAGAATCTACTGCACCTTTAGCTTCAGCAAGTCCAAGACCTAGAGCTTCTTTAACTGCTTTAATAACTGCAATCTTAGTTGCACCTGCATCTGTTAGTTCAACAGCGAATGTTGACTGTTCGTCAGCTGCTGCCGCACCTGCACCTGCTGCTGGAGCTGCTGATACAGCTGCTGCAGAAACACCGAATTTTTCTTCAATAGACTTTACAAGTTCATTTAATTCTAGAACTGATGCACTTTCGAGATCAGCCAAGAATGGATCAAATTTTGACATAATATTATTTTAATTAATTAATAGTTAGTAATGAGTAATAAATAATTATTTACTATTTACTTCTTCTTACTCACTTCACTAACTGCAATTGCAAGTCTCTGAATTGGAGACTTGAGCAAGTATGCAATTTGTGAAAGTAGAACTTCTCTAGATGGGATGTTAGCGATAGCCTTCATTGATGTAGCATCTTTGAATTCACCCTCGAATACTCCACCTACAATACTTATTTTTCCTTTGAATTTTTTCTCAAATTCACTTACCTCTCTTGCAGGTGCTAATAGGTCATCACCATAAGCGATCGCAAGCTCTCCTTTGAGCTCCGGCATCTCGCCTTTGTAACCTTGTTCACTTAGAACTTTACTTGCAATAGTTTTCTTGGCTACAACATAAGTGATTCCAGCGTCACGCATGATTTTGCGTAGAACTGTTAAATCAGATACAAGTAGTCCATGGAAGTTTACAAAAACCGCTGACTTAGAACCCTTAAGTCCTTTATCTAGTTTTTCATAAATTTCTTCTTTCTTTTTTCTTGTGATTGGCATAGTTTAATGTTTGTTAAAAAACAAAATCGACCTTTTAGAGTCCATGAGTAATTTAATGCCTTGTAAAAATTTAAAAATTTCGTGCGAAAATCATAAATTTAGACGAATCATATCAATAGATATGATGAGGAAAAATTTCTGTTTTGCAGCCGAAATTTTTATGTTTTGACTGGCAAGTAATTGAATTTGTCTTCCAACTACGGTTAAATTGCGAATGGGCTCTTTTAAAGGCCGATTCTACAAAATAATTTTGGAGAGTCGTTTGACCTCGGCAGGATGTGATTTTGAGGTATTTCTACCTCCTGCTTTCTTCGGCCTTTGTAATTAACATATTACGGATTTTCTCCCGAAAGTCAATGCACCGCCACCTGCGGTGGCGGTGCATTGACTTTCCCGCTTTCTAAGATAATCTAATATATCAGTCGTTCTTCCACTTTGAGAATGACACAGCAATCCAACACATCCCGCTATGAGCAAGAAAAATGGTAAAAAAAACAAAAAAGCCAAACCTTTCCATCTGATGTCAGCTGCGGAAAAACGCGTGCATCGCCCTTAGTTCCCAAATTCTCAAATCCCCCCCACGAGCTACCTCCCGCAGGTACCTCGTTTTTTTATTTTACTTATCCCCTTTTATTTTGTTGACACAATTAGATTCAGTGGTAACCTTTATCTTGGCTTGTTATTTCAATTTGGAGAAGTAATCAGCCATGTGCAAATATAACAAACATACCAGTCAGTAATCCCATGTACAAACCCACTCAGTCCCACCGCCGTACCGAACACGAAACAACAATGGCAACTACGCCGACACCGCCAACCTATAGCAATGACAGCATTGCACCCCGGAGTAATCCCGGACGAGGTGAGCGTCGGTGTCGCACAGTGCGCATTGAAGTGCGCGGCCCACGACGGTAGTCCCACCGATCCAAATCCAAAATCCCCCAGAAGGCCCTGCGATAGCGCGGGGCCTTCTTCCATTCTTGACACCTCTTTATATCTGAGTAGCATATACCCCAGCATGTTCATTCTGGAGAATGGGTCAAAAGCAACCAACAACCGAAATCCTGATCATGTCAAAAAGTCGTAAAACCACACACAAGAAAAAGTACAAGAAAAGAACCCTTCTTCCTGGAGAAAAAGAAAAACTCAGGCAAACCAATCACGACCTGCGAAAAAGACATCTGGGTAGGGGCTAGCCCTTTATCTCTCCCAAACCCAAAGAGGTCTCCGCCCGCGCGGAGACCTCGAACCATTTCTATTCAAAACTTAAATTTAAAAAAAATAAAATTAAAAAATCCTCAAGCAACGATGTTGCCTGAGGAATATTGATGTCGAATGAAAGATTAAGCTTGACCGTTTTGGAGGAGCTCATCACAACCATCAAGCCAAGTCGGCTTTGGAAGACTTTCAACTGGGAACGAAACAAAAAACTTTGCTGGTCCCGCTTCGAACATCATGGCGTGTGGAATACCAGCCGGTACCACACACACTGGTGTGATTCGCAAATCATGACGATCCATCTCTTCATTCTCCCATGTAAGGACAGCCACCAATCCACGATGGTGCCAATATGTTTTTTTGACACTGGCAGTGTGAAATGGGATCACCTTAGCGAAAGGAGGTTCGGACCTGGCATGAATGGTCACCTTTCGAATTGCACGCTCAGTGGGAGGGATTGCTTTTTGGGTATCTCCCGCAACCACAGCTTCAATGTCAGATTGTTCTGGCCTGAAAAAAAATCGGCCTTGCGTTCTCAAAGATTTATTAGAGGGGTGCATGGTAACAGAATGTTTTGGTTCGAGTTGAATGTCCCACGACGTCGTGTCGAAGAACATTGATTACATATAACATTACTCAAAACCCTGGCATAGTCAATGAGATTATGTTGTGCTACCATAACCCCGAACAATAAACCCCCACCTCCTCAATACCATGAGCAAACCGACAACAGTCGAAGTCATCACAGTGTCAAAAGGTGTGGAGGTTCCCACGTCCTTTGACTTAACAAAAGAAGCGGTAATTCGAGTCCCTACTCGGACCATCTTTGTTGCCTCGCATCCACATATCAAACTTTTGGAAGGGACACTGGAGCCAATACCTGCCAGATACTTCAGTGACAGTACCGATGAAGAAAGATGGTTAGTCAACGTACCCATCGACCTGAATCAACCCACCACTAAGATTTACTACAATCCAGCCATCGACCGAGGAAGTCTCTTTCCTTTCACGTTCTTCAAAGGTAAAAGGACCGAAGCACACTCAGACGAAGCAACCTGCATTGTTGTAAGGTTTCTAGTCGGAGCAGGATACGACAAGAAAAAGCTTGCTATGCTTGCAGGTAAATCACCTATTTGGGTAACAGCTTTGTCTGGTAGCGTGACCACACCAAAACCTATCAAGGCGGATCCCGAGCAAACCCAAAAATCGGCCGATAAAAAAGCTATTATCCCGAATATCAAAATCGTGCAAGTAGAAGGCCCCAGTTTTGGCACCGACGATTTCGATCGAGTTGGTCCAACTTTTGAATCCCGCCCCACTGGCTAACCCACTGCAAATCATTGTTAAGTCCCCACAGGCCCCACTCTCGTAGTGGCGCCTGTTTTTTATTTAAGCTTCTTTACAAAACCACTAAACATAAATTTTCCATTTGCCACATTCCCTATATCATCATATATTTCATCCTGATTTTGTAACGCACGTATTGCATTTAATTCTAAAGAATTCTTTTTCTCATAATTATCTGGGCTTGCGTCTATAGTTCCACCATGACTACCAGCCAATACTATTTGTGAAGCTCCTATAAAATCTGCCATTTTTAATTCAATTATTTTCAAATAATTATCAACAGCTTTCTTTCCTTTAAATTTTGAATAGATACCATTTAACATTATTATTGGCTTTTCATGATCGTCAAAACCAAATCTACCAAAAATAAAACCAGTTATCGTTTTTGTTCCTTTTTCCTGAATATCTATACAAAAAGAAAGGGGGTCGGCATACAAACCAGCTACCCAATGTGACTGAGAAGAGTTTTCACTATTAAAACAACATGGGTATGCATCTGTAGCCCTGAGATACCTCAACATATCTTCACCTTTATCAATAAAAGTAAGCTCTATATCTACACTTCTTTCTGGTATTATTCCTTTTACACTATCACCCTTTTCTAAAATAGTGAGGGTTTCTTTAAGGTGGCTCATCCACTCACCAAAAGCTCCTGACGCGTGTAATTTAGGATAGAACGCTTCAAAATATTTATTAATAATATAAGAATTAGGCACTGTATCAATAATTAACAGTTCATCCTTATTTCCTGTGGTTTTATAATAATTTCTTAATTCTGATCTGAATGATTTTATTTTTTGTTCCAGTTTATCGTATTTAAAATTTCCGTTCAGTTCAAGAGTGGAAATAAGATTTGTAATTTTTTTATTTTTTTGATTTGAGTTTAATTTTTCATTAGAACCTTCATGTATATGGTCAACTTCGCCCAAGTTTTCGGCTACTGATCCAATAGAAAATATTTCCAGTATTTTTTTTAATTCTACATTCATAACTGTATTAAATCTTTCATTTGCGAATGCCTTTTCTGACCCGAACTCCGTTGAAGTATTAAAAGTTACAATGTTACTACCATCAATCGGGGGCTTGCCCGTAAGCAATTTTTCCACAATAACATCTGCTTCTTCATCAGTCTTGCCAGAATTAATCATTATTTGCCTAAAGTGATTAAGTATATCTTCATCAATTCTGAATCCTAACACTTCATTGATTAACGGATCGAATCTATTATAATTGTAATCTCCAGATGATGGATAAGAGTTCTCTCCGGCATATAAACAAAAGTATATTTTTATATACTTCTTACTTTGTTTGAATAATTCAAGTAATTTTTCTTTACCTACACTCTCCATCATTTCTTTATATTTCAATAGTTCTTCTACGCGTTCATCCAAAGTATTCCCCGTTAAATCCCCCTTCCTTTCGAGCAAGTTATAAATAACAGGGTCAGGAACTACTTTAATTTTTGTTACAATTATATTTAGAATTTTGTATACATCTTCTTTGTCTTCTCCTTTTTGTATTTTTGATTCCAGCTCATAACCTAATGTCATATTCCAGTAACCTGTAGCAAACAATTTACCTATTAAATATTCTCTGCATTCCTTAGGCAAACTTTCGTCCATAGAAAGTGTGGAGGCGATTTGACGAGCCTTCATGTTTTCAACCTCTAGCAAAGGTTTAAGTAAGCGAACTAAAATATTTTCATTCGAAGTTCTGCGAATTTCTGGAATAAGATACTTTGAAATTATATTATTATCAAAATTACTAATTAATTTAGCAAATACCCTCTTATCAATCGGTTGTCCGGATGAAAAAATTTCCTTACTAATTTTAGTTAAGATGGCATCTGGATTTTCTGCTACAACTCCCTCACCCATAGAGAAGGATACTTTTTTATGATTTTCAATATCATTGTCTATTGGAATACCTCCCCTCAATATACCTACTGCAAAAGCAAATTCGGGAGGATACGACTTCATATATCTAACTATTTCATCTTCTGGTATATTCCCTAACTCTTTAACACTCATGGCACCTTTTGACATACCTGTCGCTATTTCTAATTTTTTATTAACATAGTCACTTTTGTCAATAGAATCTTTTGAGTTTTCGAGTAATCTAAATGAGTAATCATAATCTCCTTTTTCAATACCGTAATCACACAATTTTAATATTGCATCATTTTTTTCTAAACCTTCGGACATGAGTCTTAAAACTGGTGTTATAGCAGTAAACACAGTTTTGGTTTTTATCATCTTATTAACAACTGATTCGTATAGGTGATTTCTTATATGCACATCATCTATTTTCGAGATCTCATCAAGCGCTTCCTCCATTTTATTATTATGAATAATACCTGAAATTAATCCTTCTCTAGATTTTTTATAAGCACCATCATGCTTACCAATATTATTAAAATATGTTTTTGCATAATCAATCCTGTTTGCCTTAGCATACATTTCAATTAAATAAGGAGTTAATGAGGAAACGCCCCCATCATTTCTATAACCGGGAGAAAGCCATCTAACCTCCCCAATAAGCTTATTAGCATGCGTATATTGAAACAACGGATTTACACCCTTATCAAACATTTGTGAAACGAGTTTACATGACCATTCAATACGTTTTAATGTTTCAGCTTTTGAATTTAATATTTTCTCTTGTAACATCTGCATTTCTTTTGAAGTATCCTTGACTTTGCTATAACTCATTATAGCGAACAAAATTTCAATCTGATCATTTTCAGGAAGCTGACTGAGTAGTTCTAAGGAATTATCACGAAGCCCATCCTGATAAAGAATTTTAATTGCATTTTGATAACAAGCTATTTTATCACCAGATAATGAAGAGAATTTTTCCATACTGACATCAAAATATTCCTTAGAATATTTTGATGTCTCATTTTTCTTACCAACTAATTTCGACATCTGAGCCATTAAGAGTAAGTAATCGGAACCATTACCAAACTTCCTTTTGTCATCTTCCTTGAGAGCAAGGTTGCATCTTTGCTTTAAAATTTTATATTCTTCGATTGGTTTAATGCCAGCAGATTTTAAAATTTTTGCATATTCTAAAATAATTTCAGTTGAATGAATGGTATTTTCTTCTAGCACCTTAGTATATGCAGTTTTAAGATTTGAAAGGAAAGGCTCAGCATCGACGTTCAAGCTTTTATATAACTTTATTAACGATATACAGCCATCAACATTATCCCATGTGGACTTTTCCAAATCCTCTCTAAAACTAGCCAAGTCGGATTCAATATTTACACCAATTGCATGCTTAGCTTCTATTATTTTTCTTAAAGCATCAAACTTTTTACTTTCATTTAAATCAGCACCTTCAATAGATTTTTCCGCTCCCAAAACTATTTGCATAGTTTTACCTGAATGAATTATCCTCTCCACATCTTCCATTCCGTTGCCAGATTCCTGAATCGCGTTATTTTTTTCCATACAAAAATGATAGCATAAGTTGAGGCTCAGTGAAAATCATATAAATCATTAGTTAAATCTGTTTTTGAGTCAGTCCAACCTTAATTTCCCCAGATAGGTGTTGGACACCTATCTCTGCCATTTCTGAGAATTCAATTTCTCTCTTCGGCGGATTAGGAAGGATTTGGTGAAAATAATTATTAGACTGAGAATTGCAAAATCCATGCTGAGAAATCTGGTGATGGACTTTTTATCAAAACATAACCCCAGCGGCGCATTGCATTGAACAGGAGTAATGATAATTGTGATGATAATAATTGGAATTAAAACCACAGCAAATTTCCTCCATGTAACAAACACTTCCCTCCTGAAGAATTGAAGGATGATTAGGATTGGGATGAGGGGGATTAGACCATAGTATAGTGGATGCCCAAAATTAAAGCCTAAAAAGTATCTGCAATTTACCCTATCGTCAATCCCACATATCCCAAACTGAGCAGAATTAATAAATACATAACCAACAATTAATAATATTCCGATAATAAATAAAGCTGTATTTAATATTTTTTTATGACTCATTTGGATTCTAATAAATCTAATAATTGATTAAGCATGTTCATAAATATTTGAGCATCATCTTTGTTAATTTTTTTATGATGATGTTTGTTCAATTTCTTTTTACTTAGTGACTTAAGTTTTTTGTTAAAGTCTTTAATCTTTTTTAGAGTATTCTTGACCTTTCCTTTTTCTATAGACTTAATTATAGCATCAATTCTTTTTATGAAAGCGTTTTTAATTTTTGGAGAAATATCAAATCCGTCCAAAGTTTTCTTAATAATATTTAGATAGACAATAGGATCCAAATCCTGATTTGGTTTTATCACTACATCGTTCAGACCATCACCTTCGACATCTATCATAAGAGAGATTGAAGTAGCCCCAACAATTATTTGACCTTCCATATTGGAACTTGTAGGTATATCAACAAAGTTTAATTCTGATACTACACCATTATTTGATTCAGAAATGTTTAGAGTAAATGTCCCAGAACCAAGTCCTTGAAGTTTGATAGTTGGGTCATCCTCTCCATTTATATAGATATATTTACCCTCCCCCACTTCTTCATATGAACTATTAGGTATATTACTTTCTACAAAATCCATATCACTATTCGGGTCAGGATTTTTTACTATTCCTGTATGATTGCCCAAAGAATCATAAGCATCTATAGAAACCGGAGAATGCATGGCAATCCTAATATTTGAATTGTTAGTGTCTATTGGTTTATCTGAAGTTATATATTCTGGCAATTCAGGATTGCCTTGAATGATATTTTTAATAAAATCTTCCAGGCGACTAATTTCTAAAATCGCTTTATGATCATTATTATTACCTGTGTCTAGATTATAATCCCCTATATTCACATAATACTTATCTCCACTTCCAGAAACTGCACTTGGTGATAAAACTGTTCCATCCCCATCAATACTTTTTATGAGTTCATGGTCAAGCGTAGTCACACAAATACTACTTCCTGGAAGGCATCCTTCACGACCTACATACTTGTAACCTTTAGTAGTATTTAATCCCCACCCAGCTATTTCTGTTAATTTAACGTTCTCTGGAGGCACCCACGAATCTAATTCGTCATGCAGGGTATCAGCACCCAAAACCATTGGGGCGTTTAAAATATTTGGATTTACGATATCAGAAGTTCCAGGCTTTACTCTCCCATCTTTTGTTCCAAGTACAAAATCTTTCATCACAGAGTACGAATTAATATTATCTCCATATTTGGTTCGAAAATTACTTATCCTATCAAGTGATGAATCAAATGTTACGACTGGTTCCAAAACATTCTCAAAATATTTTTCTGATGGCAACATATTGTATGCAGGCTTCATATTCTCGGCCAAACCTCTCGCCGTCTCATGATTCATTAGAAGTCCTCCACCTAATTTCTGTTCATCCCCATGGAGAAGTGCCCCGACAGCAGTTGGTGTTCCCAGTTGCGGTGCAGCGACCATTATTATTTTGTCTACCAGATTCTCTTTACCGATTTCACTTAATTTATTAGTTAGAACTTTCGCAAATAATCCTCCATTACTGTGAGTAATGATTGTTACATTACCTGTTTTAGATTCACTCGCCAATCTCTCTATCTCAGGAATGATTAGCATTATCTCACTCTGAAGTTTGACTCCATTGTTTATTAAATCATCATAATTAAAGCGCCAATCATATGGAAATGACTTCCATTCATTTATAAACTCGTCGGTCACTAGAGAATCCATTGATAAAGAAAAATTTTTATAAATATCTTTATCGAGATTAGGTAATCCAACAGCTAAACCGATATTAGTTCTATCCACAATATCCCTTGTATAAATATTATTTTCAATACTTAAACCTGAAATATTTAAATATAATTTCTCTACATCCAGATTTCTATTTGGCTCCCAAAGCTGATTTTCAAATACCTCTTGCTTATACAATCTACTGGATTCAAGCCCTGGAAGAAATATTACGCTCGAACAACATAATTCATTATCAGGAGAAGATACTAGCCACGGACTAAATTGGATATTTTCTATTGCACTATTATAAGCAATAATAGAATCTCCCATTCCATTTTCATTTTTAACCAAAACTAATGGCCCCGTCGCATCTCCCCACCAGTTATTCCTAACATCATAATTTATACTAGCCAAAGCATTCTGAGAACCAAATATAATTCCTGTTGCATTGTCAGCCATGGTCGATGATGCAACAGATATAGAAAAATTATTTCTTGCATATGATTCTATGCCAACATAATTGCCAGTAATATTACTTCCGGTTATTATCATGTCTGGATCAATCGCAAATATACCATCACCCGAGAAATTACTAATCGTAGAATTAATAATATTTGCTTTGGTAGATACATAATTATTGTTAACATAATCATAATAAGGAATTAACTGTATACCATCATCGTCCCCACCAATCATTCTGACATTATCTAAAGTCAAATCTCCTCCAAGCATAATTAGAGATACGCCAAATATTGGTAGTATTTCAGTATTAGAAACATTTACAACACTGTTGCTGTACCCAGCGATAGTGTAATTACTGCCATCTAAAGCATCTTCAATAGAACTTTGAGTTAAATTAATTGTTGAATCAAGTGCCATAATAGAAGTACCCTCAATGAGTCCGGCTATATTCAAATTTTCTGCCAAAATAACAGAATGATTCATTCCTATTATCCCAGAAAATGCATCAAGTATATAAACATTTAAAAATTTAAGAAAACCATTGGAAGCTGTGATTCCGTCGACTTGATTTATTATAGAATTTGTAAATTCTATTTTTGCACCATCATCAACATGTATATACCAAGATAAAGCATTGGGATTTAAATTCATTAGTACTTTATTACCCTCTTCTCCATTTAAATTCATTGTCCCAAATACGGCAATGTATCCATCGACAAATATTTCTGTACCTGCCTCCACATCAACTTTTATATTTGGAGGGATAAACAGATCAGTGACATAATAAGGTCCTGCAGATTTTGTCCAAACCTGATCATTTTCTGTTTCTCCAAAGACTTCGGTGTCTGCTAAAGTTATTGAAGGGATAAATGTAAATACTATCAACACACCCAAGAAAGCAAATACTTTATTTATTTTCATAATTAATTAGTAAAAAAATTTTTAATAAATTTGAAAAACTTAAATGGAGTGGTCACCAAAGAATTATCTTCCGGATTCTTATTTTCCAAAGAATCAATCAGGGATTCAGAAGGGAGCGCCTCCTCAACTGCAGAATCATTTATATTTTTACTATCTTTATCTATGACCGGTTCATTATTTATAATTTGATTGGGTGGAGATGTTTGGAGAGCGAATTGTCTAGCCACCTTTAACTTAGCTTCCTCTATTTGTTCCCTGGTAGGTTCATTGTAAGCTGTAGTATCAGACACTGTTTGCTCTTTACCAAAAACATCAGCCACAATCCCATTTGTATAGGAAAGTGTTACTTCTGAAGTGTCACCCGCCATGAATATGAATGGAAATTTAACGCTAGAATTCTCTTTTATAATAGTGTCGCGCGGAAATACCATTTCCACCTGACCTGAAGCAAGTTTCCAATCCTGTACATTTACTTCATAAGGAGAATCATTTTTTAGTTCAACAAAACCTTCTCCAACTCTTTCAATATTTACTATTTGAACTTCCGGAGATACAACCTTAACTTCAGTTCTGGAAACTGCATGCTTACCTCCAGATGTAGCATTCAATACAACATTATAATCCCCCAGGAATGCATACGAGTGACTTACTATCTTTCCAGTATCCATTGTACCGTCACCAAAAGACCAGCTATATGATGCGCTGTTTTCTCCAGAAATATTAGCTTCAAATTCAATTGGTGATTTGGTGGTAGCTATTCTATGCCTTCCAGCATCTGCCTTTAATGCCACTTCATTTACTACATAGGTAATGGTTACCGTACTTGAATGTGCTGAAAGTGTTTGAACATTGGAACTTGTTGTAACGGTAGTTGTTGCTGTAACTGGTGTTGAAGTAGATGTTGTTGGGGTCGATGTTCCTGTAGTAGGAATTTCGTTTGAAATAATAATATCTTGAGAGGAAGAGAATGTTTTACCAGAATCTCGTCCCTTTATTTCTACAGTAAGTGTATAGGTTCCAGTAGTAGAATCTCTATAATAGAAAGCTCTAGAGGAAGTATTTTTACTCATCGTTTTGGAGACTGCATTTCCAGAACTGTTTAAAAACTCTCCCGTAGAAGAATTGGAAGTAAAAGTAACATCATTGGTCTCACTGACTGATTCTGCACTCCCAGAACTATTTTGAGTTTGAACCTTCAATTCCTCAGATAGAGTACCGGGCTTTAAAGTCTGCTCAGAATTAGTAAAAACCAAATTAGTGATATTAGAAGTATCCGCAAAAACATTGGCACTTAATATCAAAAAACCAAAAACCATCAAAATTAAAGATAGAGATCTTTTCATTTTATTAAAATTAATTATTAATTTATCGGCTGTGTGGGCTTTGCCCACACAGCAATTAAAAGCATTTTATGGTAGTCGGACTACCATAAATAATACTTGGACACTCCTGCCACCAGTACTGTCCCGAGGTTAGATATCAAATCTAATTAGTTGAGATCTAAATCCGAAACAAATATAAAACCTATACAAATTTCTTGTATAGGTTTTATATTTACTACCAATAATTTGAACTGCCTGAAACTATTACCGCAAAGAAAACAAAGAGTATAAAAAGAAATATGAACGAATTCAAAGTAGAAAATACAAATGTAGAGAATCTGGTTTCTGGATTTTTTCTTTTAAAGTTAAAGTAAATAATTATATTGATTAAGGGGAAAAGGAGAATCGAATATCTAAATAATGAGAAGGGTTCGAATCCTAAGTAAGGAAACATAAACCATAAGGAAAAGAATATAATAAGATCAATGCCGACAACCTTGTATATTTTCATATAATTTTAATTTTTAGGACTTGCGCATTCGTCAAATTTCTAAGTATTTTTGAGGCGGGATTCGCAGGTGTACTAGTTGTACTCCGGAGAATCATGTCGAAAAAAGACGACGAAATTTGACGAACCCTTTGGGCGAATGAAAATTCCTCGTTTTTTATATTTATTTTCATGAGTGAGTAGTCCTATATATTTAGTATATCTTCTTTTTGTAAGTATCATTCACCTTCTGCTTCTTGACCATCTCAAAGATTCTCTCTACTAGTCGTTCTGGGTCTTTGTCAAAAATAATATGATCGGCTGGTCTATTACTTTTGGCTAGAATTTCTTTCAAAATATCATCCGTATCCCAATCATCGCTTTCAAGAACTCCCATAGGCTTGCCGTCTTCGTATGCGACCATAAATTCATGAAATGTCCCAATACGCCCAGGACCAGTGATGACAGCATCGGATGATCGGACCAAGAATAGATCCCGGCCAGGATATCCAAATCCAGTATAAATAATCACATCCATAAAATCTATTGGGAGTTTGTAGCCTTCTACATGTTCCCGCTCTGTCTCAGCTGGTGATAATCCGATAGATATTCCACCTGCCTCTTTGGCACCCATCGCTGCCCAGAACGGATATCCAGTAGTAGCACCGGTCATTGTAATACCGCCACGATTAGCAATAGCAGCACCAATAATCTTGGCACTCTCGTGGACCCTTGGAGGTAGGTTGGACATTTCTGCAGATCCAGAAATGCATATCTTTATTTTTAAATGTTCGTGTCTTTTAGTGTCAATCATTTTTTGGGTTGATTTAAGATATATGATTTAAGAATTATTCATAAATCCTAAATCATAAATCTTGCTTCTATTATATATTTTATTTAGTCACTTACTAGTATACCAAATTATTAATTATAATACCTTATATTAGAACTCTAAGATTATACTCTCCCCGTCCTTTGGATGATATGCCTCTACTGCTAAATTGTCCTGAATCTTTTGAGCCAAAAACAACGAAGTCTTTGGTTCCCCCATCACAGGAAATACTTTTTTCAAGGTATCACGAGTATTAGCTACAAATTCCAAGAGATGATCCGAATCCTTGTGTGATGAGTATCCATTAATTGTTTCTATCTTAGCCCTGACAGGAATATTGTTTCCAAAAATACTAACAGATTTGTCACCATTTTGAATCCGACGCCCCAACGTCCCCAACGACTGATATCCGACAAGAAGTATTGTTGATTTTGGGTCGGGTAAGTAGTGCATTTCATGATGTACAACTCTCCCTCCGTTAGACATACCACTACCTGCAATTATTATTTTTGGGTTTGGGACATCATTCAGAGCCTTAGATTCTTCGGAAGTATTTATTCTCTTTAACCCCGGGAAATTAAATATATCCTCTCCATCCTGAATCTCTTTTTTGACCACATCATTAAATGCTCTGTATCGCTCTTTGTATATTTCTGTGAGTTTGATCGCAAGCGGTGAATCGAGAAACACTTGTATTTTAGGAATTCTACCTTCTTGCAAAAGGTTATTTATTTCGTAAAGAAGTACCTGAGTTTTTTCTAAAGAGAAGCAAGGAATTATTAACGCCCCGCCTCTTTTGTAAGCGTCTTCTATTGCATTCTCTAATTTACCACGCCTCTCCTCTGCTGGCTCATGATTGCGATCACCATAGACACTTTCCATCACCATGTATGTAGCGTCAGTGATCATTTCAGTATCACGAAGTAGTGGTGTTGGACTGTTACCCAAGTCTCCTGTAAATACAATTTTTTTGCCATTGTAACTAAATTCATACATCACTGAACCCAATATATGTCCTGCATCCTTGGCACAAACCTGTATGCCAGCTTTTAAATCAGTACATGTGTTATAGGGTATTTCATGCCAAAGCTCCATTGTTTTTTTGACATCATCTACATTATAAAGTTCCGGTAGATTGTGGTCAGCCGCTTCGTGACCCAAGAGTTTAACGGAATCCTCAAACATTATCGGCACCATTTTATGTGTTTCAACAGTAGAAAATATTTTACCTCTGAACCCTGCTTTTACCAATTTTGGAATAAGGCCAATATGGTCAATATGTGCATGAGTAACAAAGAGATAATCAATATTTGTCACATCGTAAGCAAATGGTTTACGGTTGTTTACTTCAGAATCTCTATCACCCTGTTCCATCCCACAATCAACCAAAATTCGAACAGGTGCCTCTCCATTTTCAGGAAGTGTTTCTAATAAAAAATTTGCACCAGTTACAGTAGTGACCCCTGCCTCAAAAGTTAATTTCATTTTTTTAATTTTCACTTCATCAGTTTTTTCCATATTTATATTATTTATCCTATTTGCTTATTAAAAATCTATACCCTATATATGCGCCAAATGTATCAAAAAATATATCTCCAGCTGTATCCAAAAAATATCCAGGGTCAGTTACAAGAGTTAAACCGTAATATAATTCAAATAATTCCCACACCAGCCCAACTATTATAACACTTGATATAATACTACTTAGTTTGATTTTTCTGCCCAAATTCTTAAATTCCCATAACAAAATAGTACCTCCCGCAACGATCATACCGCCAACTGTATGTGTGACAATATCTGCCCATGGTGTAGTCCAATATAGATTAGTTTTGATAGCAAAACTGTTTGCTAAGAAAAGAAAAAAAGATAGTGCGAAAGTAAAATAAAGTATTTTGGTTCTCATATTGTTTTTTCTAATTATACCAGAGAAGAGATATATCCGCACACAAAGTCTGGCCAAACAAAAATCCCCTAGTTTGGGGAGTTTTGTTTGGCTATCCAACTGTGGTGTTACTCCTAACGGTAAGTTAGGTGGGTGCCCCGACATGATCAGCCAATGGCTTCACGAAAGGTAGGCTCCCTGTTGAACACACAAAGTTAAGGTAACATTTGTTGAATAACCTAAGATAATTATACACCTATATAAATAAAAATGTGTGTATAACTTTCCAGAAAATAAATTTGATTATTTTGCAAACCTATTTCGTAAAAAACCATATTTTACAGAGAAAGGATTTTGAAAGTGAAAACAATTTTATAAATTCCGCTCCACTCAGTGGAGCGGAATTTTAATGTATAAAAGATTCCTCGCTATTATCTATCCAGAAATCCATCATCTGCCCAAACTTTTGGATAGTTCCAAAATAATTTGGAAATGATTCTTTATCTATTATTTTGTTCTCCATCCTCTCCTCACCTAAATAATCCTTATAGCTTGAATAATCAAATTCCTTAACAAACTTTTTTGCCTCGAACACATTCCCTATGTGCTTATTCTTCCAACCTTTGTCTATAATGCCAACCGAGTTTAAGTGTATATATGCATACATATATTTGAGATATTTGTCAGAATCAACATGTCTAACCTTAAAAGCACCCTCGAACAAGGATCCTCTTCTCAAATATTTTTTGTTAAAATAGCCAGAATAACCCATAGTTAGCTTGTGCATAAATTTAGAAATACCACCCTCTACCTTTTCTCTTATTAAAATATGAAAATGGTTAGGCATCAAACACCATGCCCCGATAGAAACTAGTTGCTCCCCACGATCCATTTCTAACACTTTTTTAAATGACCAGTCATCCTTGGAATCTTTAGTAATTGAAAAATTCTTATCGGAATTAGACAAAAATAATAGACATAAAAATCTTTCATAATCTCTATCGTCCATAAATATAACCCGCTTATCTACCCCACGATTATAGACATGATAATATTCCCCTATTCCAAATTTAATTTCTCTCATATTTTCCGCTCCACTCGGTGGAGCGAGATATAATTATGTCATATAAAAATACTGCTCGGCACATTACTGTGGATAAGTAAAATTCCGCTCCACCGAGTGGATCGGAATTAGGGATGCTCTATGCTCTGTCTAGTGATTAGATCACTCTATTTCCCTATTAAGTTTGGCGGAAGAAATAGAGGTCAATTTCTGGAAAAGTTTTTATGGAATCTTCAACATACCGAACGATATTCTGACTTTCTTTAATTTTTGGATTTAGCGCCAGACCTTTTTGTGCCCATTCTCTAGCCTCTTTAAATTTAGCTTGATAAATATATGCGACAGCCTTCATCCAGTACGCCTGAGG
>CAZOAK010000019.1:0-11738 GCA_964577785.1 uncultured Candidatus Saccharibacteria bacterium
CTTATCCACGCCGCCAGCGTTCATCCTGAGCTAGGATCAAACTCTAAAATAAAATCACATAAATATTAATTAGTGTGACCGAACGGAACAAAATAGAATATGCTAAATTTTAAAAAAATTTAAATACTTATCTCATTCCCTTTTATTGTTATTACCGTTAACACAAATTTCTTTGTATATTGCTCAATTATTTATTTCGTAAATAGATTGGTTTAATATGTTAAAAAACATATTTTCTTGCACTATTGTTCTTAATTTCAATTGAATTTTCAACGAACTATCCCCTTACTTAATTCAGGGGCGTAGGCATCATTATAGCTACAGCGAGGATAATGTCAAGGAAAATAAGGACTATTTGGAGGCAAACACCCAATAGTGTGGAAAACGTAAAAATATGTTGTAAATTAAGGACATTTTGAGTATAAAAATACTGCCCAAAAACATTTGTTTAGGGGCAGTTACTAAAGAGCACCATTGCTGACATGCCAATTTACCCAGTCTTCGAAATTACTCTGAAAAGTACAGTGTCTGCACTTCCAAGTACCTCCAAAAGTCTGCTCAAAAACAGCTTCTCCGACTCGCACTACATATTTAGTACCAATCGAACCATCAGCAAGTCCTGAAGGACCAATTGACTGAATCGAGACCGCTTTACCAATTTTGGCACAAATACTGTTAATGAAGTCAGCTGTTAGATTTAGATTATAAGGAGTCATAAACAAAAAGAACAAAGTTAAGGTTATTTCGTCTTGCTCCACACAAAACAAAACCAACTCCCTGAGGTGGAGAGCTGGCTTTTGGTTCTAAGAAAGTAGTTACTTTTTATTTAGAGGCACAAGTCAAATCTCCACAGTTTGAACTGAGGTTTAGCAGAAGACCCAGAAGATTTGATTGATTAAATTGCATAAATAAAATACTACTCTTCTCAATAAAAATGTCAATGCTGTGTGCCCAAAGGACACGACGCAGACCATTGCTATAAATCTTAAAATAAGTAGTATTCAAAACAGCTAACGTCAATTAACCCGTAGATATACTGGTTAACCCCAGTTCATTTACATCACACACAAACTGTCAACCGAAACTCACTATTATGAACCGAAACTTCTTCAAACTCCTCGAAGCCCGCCACGAAAAAGGTCTGCGCGTCTGCGTCGGCCTCGATCTTGCAATCGACAAAATTCCATCCCATCTCCGAGAAAGAAATGCCGACTATGACGCCATCGCTCAATTCGGCATGGAAATCATTGATGCCACGCATGAATTCGCATGTGCTTTCAAACCAAATGCGGCATTCTTTGAGGCAATCCCGACTGTAGGAAGTGCTGTCCTACAGTCTCTGATTAGCCACATCAACAAAGTGGCACCGGACGTACCAGTCATTTTCGATAGCAAGCGCGGAGACATCGGCAACACCAATGACGGCTATGTCAAAAGTGCATTCGATATTTTCGGTGCGGACGCAATCACATTAAGTCCGTACATGGGGAGAGAATCACTCGAGTCTTTTCTCAAACAGAAAGACAAGGGATGCTTCATTCTCTGCCGAACATCAAATCCTGGAGCAGGAGAATTCCAAAATCTCAGACTTGAGGACGGTGATTTTCTATATCTCTATGAAAGAGTCGCTTCAAATGTGGCGAAAGAATGGAACACGGACAGTAACTGTGCCCTCGTTGTTGGAGCAACTGCTCCGAAAGAACTCGCGAGTGTACGTAGAATCATTGGCCCAGATATGACAATTCTCATCCCCGGCATCGGTGCACAAGGCGGTGACATTGAAAGGACGGTTAAGGCGGGTGGAGAAAAAATCATCGTCAATCTGTCTCGCTCAGTTCTCTACGCTTCAGACGGAGAAGACTTCGCAAAAGCTGCACGACTGGAAGTGGAACGAGTGAATGCAGAAATTCACAAGTGGCTCTGAGCGAAAAGTGTGATGAACTCAATAATGAGTACAACTCAAAAGGTTGTGCTCTTTTTTATTCCCCAGACGCGAAGCGTCTGGGGAATAAAAAATTTGCAAATAAGTGCAAAGTGAGTAGTATTTGAAACAGCCAAAAGGCTTAACCTAACACCGAAAGTGCAAGGGTTAATCCCCGAGTACTTTCAAAACAAACTAGAACCGTAATCGAATGAAAACCGTAAGAACACCACTGCAGTGGATTGATTTGTTCAAGAGTCTCAATTCTTTTTGGCGCCATGACGGCAACCCAAAACGTCCTCACGCACTTCTCACAGGAGATGGTCACAGTAATGGCTTTTTCAACTGGAGTAACGTGGCTCAGTATCCAATCTATGCACGGGAAGCGACAGAGGATTTGGCGCGGATTCTCGTACTCCGTCCTGAAAAAGAAATCTGGTGGCAGCTTAATCGCGTGGTTGGTCCAGGATATGGAGCGATCACCATGGCAGACCGCCTCTCTGAAGCCCTCAGTTTCATTACAGGATATCAATACTCGTCAGGATTTACCGAAAAAGGTCCTGACGGGACAATGCTCCTGAACAGATTCAAATTGGGAGCAGGAGACATGATTTTGCCATGCGAAGACACAATCACCTCGGGCAAAAGTGTTGGCAAAACAATTGATGCAATTGCAGAGTCAGGAGGACAAGTCGCAGGGCTCATTGCAGCAATCTGTAACCGTTCTGGACATACTGCTGTGTATGGTCGCCCCATCGTCGCACTGATTGATGTCCCAATGGACAACTGGACTGCTGATGAATGTCCTCTGTGCAAAGCAGGTTCAGTGGCAATTCGTCCCAAAAAGGACAACAACTGGGAATTGCTCAATGCCGAATATTAATCGGCTCGTTCATTCAACCCCGTCTCGCAGAAATGCTTGGCGGTTTTTTTATCCAGCACTAAATTTTTTTCAAAAAAATTTAGTGCTGGATTTATTTCTTATATTTAAAACAACACCGCGGCTTTACCACGGTGCTTTCGTATTTATTCTTAATTCCTAATACATAATTCTTAATTCTTTTTCTGTAGCTTTTCCAACGTTACCAAAAGCGGGCTTCCAATAAATATAGATGAGTAAGTTCCAACTGTAATTCCGATTAGGAGTGCGAGTGAGAAATGCTTAGTTGCTTCAGGACCAAAATAATAAAGCACAGCAAGAGAAATAAGTGTAGTTAGAGATGTGTTTATTGAACGAGTGAAAGTTTGAGAGACACTGTTTGAAACAACTTCTTCAAAACTTTTCTTAACTTTCTCCTTTTCATTCTTATGAAGATTCTCTCTTGTTCTATCAAACACCACAATTGTATCGTGAATTGAAAACCCTAGAACCACAAGAAGGGCTGTAACAAACAATGAATCAACTTCTACACCCTGAAAATGTCCTAAGTATGAGAATACTCCAACCGGAACAATAATATCGTGAAGCAAGGCAATAATCGCCACGACCCCATATTTCCATGAAGCAACAGGTTTAGAAACTTTGCGAAATACAAATGTTATAAACAAAATAATTGCGAGAATAACGTAAACCATAGACATTGTAGCCTTGGCACGAAGTTCTTCACCCAATACTGGACCCACTGAATCAAATCTTTTTATTGTAGCAGTATTATCTCCTTTTATAATTTCAGAAGTTAGGGCAACTCTCTCTGGCTCAGTAAGTGTTCGTGTTCGTAGAATAATACCCTTTTCCCCCGTTTGTCTTAGTGAGAATACACCAAGTTTTTGTGATGCTACTTTTTGACTTATAATTCCTGTATCTGGAGTATTTGAATATTCCACTTCAAGGATTGATCCTCCTTTGAAATCAATTCCAAGATTAAGTCCATAAGTAAAAAAAGAATATGCGGAAAGCGCGATGATTATGACTGAGATTGCGTAGAATACTTTTCTGAATTTGATTACAAACATAAAATTTAATTTTTCAAGTTTCCAATTTTCAAGTCTTCAATGAGAAACTGGATTTTTGATTTTAATTGATAAATTGTTACTTGGATAATTGATTAATTCTTAACACCGTTCCCAAAAAGAAACTTGGTTAGTCTATTAGTTTTCTTAACTCCGATTGCAATAAGTAGTGTTCGAGATACAGTAATCGCAGTAAACATACTTGTTATAACACCTATCGCAAATACGAATGCAAATCCTTTGATGAGTGCTGAAGTAGCAAAATAATAAAGAATTATCGCAGTAATAATTGATGAAAGATTTGAATCACGAATTGAAAGCCATGCTCGGTGGAATCCTTCCTTAATAGCATCTTCAAGTGCGAGCCCTCTTTTTAATTCTTCTTTCATTCTTTCAAAAATTAGAATGTTAGCATCCACTGCCATACCAATAGAAAGTATAAATCCGGCTAGACCAGCAGTCGTTAGTGTTACAGGAACTAATTTAAATATTATGAGGTTAATTATTGTATAGACAACAAGAGCTAAAGTCGCCACAACTCCTGGGAGTCGGTACCAGAATGTTAAAAATATTCCAATAATAATAAAACTCAATATTCCTGCATAGACGCTCGCGTGGAGTGCCCCAGCACCCAAGGATGCCCCAATAGTTTGTGTGCCAAGTAGTGAGATAGGTAAAGGCAGTGCCCCATAATTTAAATCTTCAACAAGTTTTTTAGCTTCCTGAGGAGTAAATTGTCCTGTAATCTGAGCCTTGCCGTCACTTATTTCATCACGAATAACAGGTGTTGAAAGTGGTCGTCCATCTAAAAATATTGCAAGGATCTTTCCAACATTATTTTTTGTTAATTCACCAAAAAGTTTTTTACCTTCATCGTTAAAAGTTAGGGCCACAATTGGATCATTAGTATTTTGACTAAACTCTAGATCTGCACGCGCCAGGAGTCTACCAGTGAGCCCTGTATCCATAAATAATTCTTCTTCTGTTTTGGTTGAGAGATCTGTAGTCGATGCAAATTCTCTCATTAATTTAAATTCAAGAATTGGAGTTTTACCAATAATACCAATCGCCTTTTCTGTGTCTGTTACCCCTGGAAGTTCTACGATAAGTTTTTCTACAATTTGCCCTCCAATATTAGATTCTTCCACCTGAACGAGAGGTTCTGATACACCGAATACATTAATACGATTTTCTATCGTATCGCGAAGTGAAATCATGGCTCCCTTAACCTCAGTAGGCAGAACTTTAGAAGTGTCCGCCTGATATACAAGATGAGTTCCTCCATTTAGGTCAAGTCCGAATTTGAACGGAAAATTCCCAAAGGTTGTCTCCTTTTTAATTTCTGTACTATATATAAAATATCCACCAAAAACTGCTAAAGCCAATAACACCAATGCTGTTATACGTATTTTTGTAGTTGTCATCCCGATTAGAAAAAGTTAAGTAATTACTTGTAATTGATTAGTGCCTCCTTCAATACCCTTCTGTATGTTACCTATTAATGATTGTACCGTTTTTTCTAACGGGACCATGTTCGGCTATTATACGGGTTTTGGACAGTTTGGCAATTTACTACTGAACACAAAATTGATGCAAAAGTATATTCGATAATTATAAACTATGCTCGAAGTTTAATACGTCTTCATATACCTTGTGAGATAATAGGTCTCTCATCGAGGTTTTTATCTTTCCGTCTGAAAATCTTGTAATCTAAGGAATATTTACCTGGTCCAAGTAAACAAAGAGCGGTACATATACCTACATATGCTATATGTGTACCTAAAGATCCAGAAACAAGCATGGATAAGGTGTCTGGTACAACTGCAATAATATCAAGTACTAAAAGAATCAGTGCTGTAATACGTGTAAATAATCCTAAAATAAAAAATGTAATGATTAAATACTGTAAAAGAAATGGTACACTAAAGAAATTCACACTTTCAGTTATATCATACGCATATGCCATACTAGAATATACATACAATGAAAAAACCGTTAAAGCACATTGAGTAGCAATAGTGATACGCAAAGCAAGCGCCGCCACATTTGAATAAGAGACCTTAAATTTTTCTATGTTCATCTTCTTATTATAAAAGATTTATTATATTTCTTCAATTCCTCCACACCTTTTTCAAAATCCTCCAATGGTTCCCAGCCGATAAGTTCTCTAGCCTTTTTGTTATCTGCCAAAGTATTCTTAGGTTCAATTCTTGCGGGAATAAATTCGTACTCTCCACCAATGAGTTTGGCAATTTCTAAAACAGATTTGTTATTCCCTGCTCCAATATTCATTACCTCTCCCTTACCCACTTTATCACTCTCCATCGCTAGAATATTGGCTCGCACAACATCTCGTACATGAGTAAAATCTCTCGTTTGCAATCCATCTCCTGTAATTGTCATCTTCTCTCCACCTCTCTTTTGTTTCAAAAATCTCGCAATAACTAAAGCATAAGCACCCTCTTCACTTTGGCGTGGACCATAAACATTAAAATATCTGAGAGATACAGTCTCAATTCCAAACACTTCTGACCAAATACGACAGATATGCTCACCCACATATTTCTGCATTCCGTAGGGACTGAGTGGTTGTGGAAGCATGTTCTCTACAAGTGGCATTGTTGATTGATTACCATAAGCAGAACTCGATGCAGAATAAATGACACGCTTCACGCCAGCAAGCTGTGATGCTATCAAAACATTTTGTGTTCCATTAATATTTACATCATTTGTTAGGATTGGATTCTCTATTGAGAACTGCACACGAGGCAAAGCGGCAAAATGGAATACATATGTTGCCCCAACAAAAATTGGTTTCAAAGATTCCAAATCTCTAATATCCACTTCGTGAAGTGTTGCTTTTGGATTCACATTCTCTTTTCTACCTCCGGACATATTGTCTACAATATGAACATCAAAACCCTTTTCGATGAGCGCATCAACTGCATTTGATCCGATAAACCCGGCACCACCTGTGACTATAACTTTTATTTTTTCAGAAGATGACATGTATTAATTTTAAATTATTTAAATAATAAACTACCTGTGCTGGTTAGTGCTCGGGTAAACCCCGCTCCGCCTGTTACAATTACCTTAGTCATTTATTTATCTTTTTTATTATTATTCCAATAATCGATACCACCAGAACCGTAATGAAAAATCCGTGAAATGCTAAGTACGCCGGAAGCTCATTCAGTCCATTTAAAGAATCCCCACTTGTAGGCACCTTAGGTAGAAAAAAATGAAGAAGATACCAGACTATACAAATTGAGCCAATTATTATAATCGGACTGGGTACATTATTAAATGAACCTCCTTCAGGTTTTATTGGATTCAAATTAATATTTTTTGGCAAATTTGAAGCCAGACTAAATAAAATAGCAGGTATAAAAGCAAAAATGGCAGAACCAAATACAAGAAAAGGAAATAGAGACCAGTCAAAAGATTCCACGGGGTGTCGATAGTCCAATGTTAGCAAAACTAAAATTATTGCTATAGCAAAGTACGAAATAATAAGTTTAATAAAGAATCTTTTCATAATTTATAATTCTATTATTGAAAATTGATAATTGGTTAATTGAAACTTTATAAATTTTGTAAACAAAATTTAGCGTCCCTGTCTCGACAATAAAATTTTTATTGTTTTGAGTGCAATTATTATATCAAGTGGGAACGATCTATGCTTGATATAGTACAAATCATAAGAAAGCTTATTCTCTGTCTCTACAACATCTACTCCATGATGAGGATGATTCTCGTGATAGAGCTGTGCCCAACCAAAGAGTCCAGGTTTTATAATATGTCGCACATTATAGTATGGTATTTGCTCTGAATATAACTTAACTCCAGATGGCAATTCTGGTCTCGGTCCAACAATAGTTAAATCACCCTTGATAACATTGATTAGCTGTGGAAGCTCATCAATTCTTGAGACACGTAAAAATGATCCAAATTTTGTAATCTTATTGTCAGTTTTTTTAGAGATATCAGTCTCATTTCGATTCATACTTCTAAACTTGAGCACTCTAATAAGCTTATTGTTTTTACCTACTCTTTCTTGAACAATAAATACAGGTCCATTATCTTGAATCTTGATACCTATATACACAAACACATAAAATGGTAGCGAAATAATAAATGCAGGTACTGACAAAACAATATCCATCACTCTCTTCAAAAATTCATAAGTATCTCTCTTTTCTGTAGATATGTTCTCCAAGAACCATCCATAATCTATGAGAGATACAGGCAATCTATCAAAAACATCCTCGTACAAATCATAGAAATCAACAAAATTAATATTTGAAAAAATAAGCTTATATAGATTTGGCAGGATTGGAAAAACTAATTCTGACCTAGAATCAACAATCACCACTTTTATATTTTCCTTTTTTATAATACCCAGAATCTCCTCAAAATTAAATGCAGAGCCCTGACCAATATCAATAGTTTGATGGATAAAAAACCCAGATTGAGGATTATGATTTATTTCTTCCTTCAGTGCGATAGCATTCGAACCTGTGGCAATCAAAAGTGCTTTTGATTTAGATTTAATATTTAATTTTGATATCGCATATACTCTCCAAACGAAAGATAGAATCAACGAAATAATGATTGTTAAAAACAAGATGGTTTTTGGTGCTACTCCAAAATATGGAAATGAATAGAAAAACACTATCGCCACAATACTATTGAAAACTTGGGTCTTAACTAGAAGTTCTGGCAACCTCTTTCTTTGAACAATTCTCTTCTTCTCATAAAGCCCTGCTATAAAAAAGAAGGCTACCCATATCAAAAACAAAATAGAAAATGGTGTAATGTTCTCCAAAAATGTCCATTCAGAAGGAGCCTCGCCATTTCTAATAAAAAGCGCTAGCCATAATGAGATAGTGAAGGCGAAGATATCGCCCAAGAGTAGTACCAATGATTCTTTTTTGTTTCCGATACGCATGGAGAATTTATCAGATTATGGTATCATAATAAGCAAATAAACGCCATAAAGCCTTAATTTGCATCATATTTTGAACATGAATAAAAAAATAATATTTGTAATAACGAAATCTAACTTTGGTGAAGCCCTTCTCGGAAACCCTCGGTTTTCCGACGCTCACTATCGCTCACTGCCTTCCACCACGGGGAAACTAGGATTTTCCCCGACCCCCTTCCCGTGCCCCACCAATTAAAATATATCTTAAATTAAATAATTGAGTATGAATAAAAAAATTATTTTCGTAATTACAAAATCTAACTTTGGTGGAGCACAGCGCTACGTGCTTGACCTTGCCCGAGAATTCAAGGTAAAGGGATACGATGTCAAAGTGGCTGTGGGTGGAACTGGTCTCCTATATCACAAACTTCAAACTGAAAATATAGAAGTGATAGAAATCCCGAATATGCAAAGAGACATATCTATTAAAAAAGAATTACTCTCGACAATATTCTTATACAAATTATTTAGAAAAGAAAAACCGGACATAATTCACCTAAACAGTTCAAAAGCTGGCGGTCTTGGCGCTTTTACAGGACGATTATCCGGTGTCCCAAAAATTGTGTTTACAATTCATGGTCTGGCAATAAATGAGAATAGAAGCTACCTAGAAAAAGTAATAATTAAAATACTATACGGGATTACAATCAAACTGTGCCACAGAACAATCGCTGTCTCAAATGCCCTAAGAAATCAGATAATAAAGAAAATGTCATTTATTAATGAGAAAATAATCGTAATCCATAATGGGATAGGTAATCAAGATTTTCTGACCAAGCACGAAGCAAGATTAAAAATTATTGAATCAGCAATTCAAAATAAAAATATTATTGATATTGAGGCAGCATCACTCATTATAGGAACCATAGGAGAGCTTCACCCAGTAAAAGGACAAAAAACTCTTTTGGACGGGTTCAAGATAGCGCTCGACACTTCCCCTCTCCCTCTCTATCTATTTATAATTGGTGATGGTCAAGAAAAAGAAAAATTAGACAAACAAATCACAGATTTAAAACTAGAGGGGAATGTTTTTCTGTGCGGACATGTGGATAATGCTTCTAACATTTTAAAGGCGTTCGATATTTTTATATTACCATCTGTATCTGAAGGTCTACCATATGTTGTAGAAGAAGCTGGTATGGCTGAAATACCAGTAATATGCACAGGTGTTGGGGGAATACCAGAAATTATAACTGATAGCGAAAATGGTTTAATCATAAAGAAAAGATCCCCTTCTGATATCGCAGATGCCATACTAACATTGGTTTTTGATCCACACATTCGTAAAACTCTGGGTCAAAATTTAAACAAAACAATAATAGAAAAATTTAGTATAAAAGAAATGGTCAAAAAAACAGAAGATATTTATAATGATGTGGTATAATTTGCACCATGTCATCACTTGAATTTGAAGATCAGAATAGCGGTTTAATAAACAGACAGTTCCAATACCAAAATACTATCCAAAATCAATCTTTTTTGGTTAAGCATCATATTGTTAATAATGAAGATTCTGCTAATAAAATAATGATTGTTTTATTAGTGATTTTTTTGATGACTACTGGAATATTAATGTGGAAAATATATCAAAATAATCAACCAAAAGATGTAAAATATAACCTCTCGTCAGAAATAATTAGAAAACTCCCTACAGATATTCAGCAAAAAATAATCTCGCAGTAGAATAATGTATTTGTTCATAATATAATGAGTATATGAAAAAAGTTTGCCAATTAGCCCATACATTAGTCAAGCACAAAATAGCCAAAACAGATAAACATGCTAAAGGTATACTTGTTACATTCTCTATTTTGAGCATGGTTTTTTCAGGAATATTATTCTATAAAATCCAAATGGATACAAATAAAAAAGTTTCTTATAATCTTTCAAAAGAAATAATAGACAAGTTACCAGTTGAAATAAGAAATAAAATATTAAACAATGCAAAATAAACTAAAAAAAATAGTTAAGGGATTTATCCAGCACCAAATTGCTTTTTTTAAGAAAAAGCAATTTGGTGCTGGATTTACCCTAATAGAACTCCTGGTTGTGATTGCAATTATTGGACTACTATCATCAGTAGTGCTTGTATCTTTAGGTAATGCTAGAACTAAAGCTAAAGAAGCTAAGATAAAATCTGAAATTCATGGAATAAAATTAGCACTGGAAGAATATAATGCTCAATATGGAGGATATCCGAATCCTGGCTCAGGATTATTCTGTATTGGCTCATCCCTTTGTACACTTACTGGATACCCGACAATTCCCCAATTAACTGGCGCAGATATAGCAACTTTAAATAATAAAAATATTTCAAATCTCGCATCAAGTTTTCCTACCTTCACAAGTGATCAAATCGTACAATTAGACGACGATAATAGAGGTTACATCTACGTATCTTGTGAGGGAATAGCAGAAGGTACTCCCTGTCCAGAAAATCAAGCCACTATTCTATATCCAAAACCAACAACAAATGAATATGTATTTATGTATGTGGGTACATTCATAGAACAAGAATGTGTGGGAGGTGTCTGTGTAGACGTAAACGAAAGTGAAGTGTGCACCGGCACACTAAGTTGTAGCGGTAATGCTTCTACTTGCGATAATGTCACTGGCTGTGATTGGAATATAGGTACAGCAGGTTCTTGTTTAGGTTCACCAAGCGATACATGCAATGGGGATTCTTCGAGTTGTGGCAACAAAAGTGGGTGTAGTTGGAGTGGAGGAACTGGATCATGTTCAGGTGCAGCAAGTGGTAGTTGTGACGGAGATTCTAATTCATGTGGAAATAAAAGTGGATGTAGTTGGAGTGGAGGAACTGGAGATTCTTGTTTAGGTTCACCAAGCGATACATGCAATGGGGATTCTTCGAGTTGTGGC
>CAZOAK010000019.1:11838-16236 GCA_964577785.1 uncultured Candidatus Saccharibacteria bacterium
TGTTCAGGTACACCAACTTGTGGAGGCGACTCTAGTACATGTGGAAATGTGAATGGATGTAGTTGGAGTGGAGGGACAGCAGATTCTTGTTCAGGTACAGCAATCGGTAATTGCTCAGATTACAATGGAAGCAATGAATCCACTTGTGAAGCAGGTACAGGATGTACATGGATACCTTAATATTAGATTCCCAAAAACTCATTCTTAATTAGATCTCTATGGGCCTCTCGTCTATAACGACGCATGCCCATTAGTATTCCAAGCGCTATAAAAGATATTAAAAGATGAGATCCACCATAACTAACAAATGGCAATGGTATTCCTGTTACAGGCATAATACCCATATTCATTCCAATGTTAATTATAAAATGCCCAATAAACATAATCGCAACGCCTGACGCAAACAAAATCTCAAAATTGCTTTCACCTTTTATAGCATTATCCATTATTCTGAATATCAAAAGTCCAAACGAAATAATTAAAAATAATACTCCAACAAATCCCCACTCTTCAGCAAATGCAGCAAAAATAAAATCAGTCTCGTATTCTGGCAAGTAGTTGAGTCGTGATTGGGTACCGTATCCTATTCCCTTTCCTAGTATCTCTCCAGAACCAACTGCGATCGTAGATTGATATGAGTTATATCCAGCACCTCTCACATCAGCAAGCGGGTGAAGAAAAGTCATTATTCTCTTTTTTTGATAATCTTTAAAAACATACGCCCAAAGCCCCGCAAAAGTAATTGCACCAATCATAACCACAGCAAAAAGGTGCTTTTTTGAAATGCCTGCCAAGAGTATCATTCCAAACCAAATAATAAATAAAATTATTCCCAAACCAAGATCAGGTTGAAGCATTACCAAGAAAAAAAGTCCGAAAGCATAAAGTCCCGAAACCAAAATATGTTTAATATTACCTATTTCGACATGTCGCTTTGAAAAATACTTGGCTAGTATAAGTATGAGTGCCAACTTAGCAAAATCTGCTGGTTGAAAAGAGAAAAAACCAAAATCAATCCAGCTCTTTGCCCCCTTTATTGTGCGACCAACAATTAATACCAAAACTAAAAAAAATGTTGAGGTTAAGTACACAACCATCACTGGAGCAGTCTTTCGAAAAAATCTGAAATCAACAAAACTTAAAATAAAAAAAATGATGAAAGAAACTACTACCCAGATAATTTGTTTTGAAAATAGATTTTCATCACTCGTAAATGAATACATTGTGACAAGTCCACCAACCACCAAAGGAATGAGTGAACCGAAAAGTACCCAATCCATTGAATGAAGTGCGGTTTTAAATTTGGTAGTCATCCCAGTTTTTTTTCTAATGAGACCAATTTCTTGGCTTGAGACGTGGAATAATATCTATTTTAGAAACATCAAAATTAAATGCATTATTCCATACAAACGATACATGAGCTGTATCATTAGGTGATATATAATCCACTATTGTTGCTGAAGATTCTTCAGCATTTCCCTCATTATTATAGACCACTACAATAACAGGAATATCCTTCACGGGATACGCCTCTTTATTTGTTATATCTGCTTCGATTCTAGCTCTTTTATCAACAATTTTATTAGACACATTCGTTACAACAAGTTTAGGATCAACAAATACACCTCTCTCCCATAAGATATTTGAGTTTTTAATTTCAAAAGTTATTTTTGACGCCTCTCTATTGCCTGTTAAAATCTGATGCTCAAATACAGGGAAAATTCTACCTGGTGGAGCAAATGTTGTCCCCGGTATTTCAAATAACAAAATATTTCTTTCATCGTAAACCCTAAAAACATAATCAACCTCTCGTGAAAAAACATTTTGATTTGGATTCTCAACTAAAGCAACAGCACTATATACACCATAACCAATTTTAAAAAGACGATTAAATACAACAATTGGGGGACGGGATTCGTCTGGGCAAAGCAACGAGCATATGCCACCGCAATCAACACCTCTTTCGTCCTGATTCATTTTTCTATCAAAGCAACTTGGTGGATTATTAAAAAATTTGAAATAAATAAATACCGTAAGTAGAATAAAAATTATTCCACCGATGGTCACTAATATTTTTAATCTTCTTTGTGTTCCCCAGTCCATGTTAGGTATAGTATAAAGTAAAAAGTGAAAAGTAGAAAGCTTATCTAAACACTAATATAATATTAATGATAAAGAAAATAGCACCCTTACGGGTGCTATTATTGAAGACTTTGTGCTGGCGATTACCCACTCTCTCCTTACAGGAGCAGTACACCTTTTCGATTTTTCTTTCGTGGAGCTCATAAAAATCTGAAAAGGTCTTGCGCTTGGAGCCTCTCCTCCAAGCTCACCTCCATAGAGTATCATCGGTACTACAAGGCTTAACTTCTGTGTTCGGAATGAGCTGAAATGTGAGTGCTCGCAACATTTCAGAGTCGCAGTGCGACGGTGCGAGACGGGGTCGCACAAATTTTCAGGAGAAAATTATGGGTGACCAGGTGTGATCTAGGTAAATAAAAACAACACCCTCTCGGATGCTGTTTTGTTTTGAAATCTTAGTTCTGGCGATTAGCTACTTTCCCCTCCATAGAGTATCATCGCCTCAACTGTGCTTAACTTCTGTGTTCGGAATGAGAACAGGTGTGGCCACAGCGATGAACCACCAGAACTAAAATTTCAAATACTATTTTACTTCATCTTTGTTTAAATTGAAATCTTGGATATGGGTTGGAAAGTTTTAATTCTCCAAACCTCATTTTACCAAACACAACTTGTGCTTGGCGTCCCCTGCCAGACTCGAACTGGCAACCAAGTGATTAAAATCACCTGCTCTACCAATTGAGCTAAGAGGACCACAAAGAGCATATGCTACTTAAAAGGACTGTACACCTTCATCTTACCTTCTGACATTGCCGCGGCAGAAGATACGCACTATTTTTCCCAGAGGATACATTTCGAGACGGCGTCAGGAAAAAATTTTTATACCATAAGTTGCATTGAGACCAAGAAACTTAACTCACTGTAGTCACCCAGCTAACTGGGGACAAATGAATTTCGATTCTATAGCCCACATCCAAAATTTCAAATTTAAACTTTTCAAAAAGCAACAAGGTTTTTACACCTCGCAAAGCAGAAATCAATATACATAAAATTGTATTTGGTAGAATTTATAAATTGCTAAATTTAGGAATTCTACCTGACTTCCACATTTCCTAATAGGAATCGAACATTAGTACGCCTCGACTCAACACATTACTGTGCTTACATCTAGCGCCTATCAACGTGATCATCTCTCACGAGTCTCAAACGATTCCTAATCTTAAGGTTGGCTTCGCTCTTAGATGCTTTCAGAGCTTATCCAATCCCGACTTAGCTACGGAGCGGTGCCACTGGCGTGACAGCTCCCAGACCAGAGGTCAGTTCATCCCGGTCCTCTCGTACTAGGGACAAATCCTTTCAAGAATCAACGCCTGCAGTAGATAGGAGACCAACCTGTCTCACGCATAAGTAGCTTAGAGCTTTAAGCTTTTGGCTTAGAGCTTTAAACGCCGGAATTACTTCCGGGAACGGACTATAACTTTATCTTTTTGCTTTCGCAAATTCAGATAGTCAACATTTAGTCTCTACGGGCACACTTGCTTCGCAAGTAATTTTCAATTATCCAATTTACAATTTTCAATTGAAACTTGTTACTTGAATTATTGAATACTTAAGCGTAGCGTATTTCCCTCGGTATTCTCCTTGCCATCACGCGTAGGAATTCACCGATATAAGTTGACGAATTTATATATGTTTCCATATACAACCGCCGTGATAAGTTATACATAATAAATATGTATTCTTGGTTCCAAATAATTTAATTCATACTCTGAATCAAATTTATTTTTGTATCTCTATAATTATTTCATTTCAATATAACAGTCTAAGTTCACTTGTGTGTACTTATATTTTTGTCTCGTGGGATTCAGACTGTGAAATCGCAGAGCTCTTAATTTACAATATCCAATTTACAATTTTCAAACAATTTCCAATGAAACAATTTTAAATGAATCATTGAATTTTTTTTATTGAATATTGATCAATTGATAATTGATAATTAAGCAGCTTCGCTGCTTCACGGTCTGAACCCAGCTCGCGTATCTTTTTAATTGGCGAACAGCCAAACCCTTGGGACCTTCTCCAGCCCCAGGATAAGATGAGCCGACATCGAGGTGCCGAACTCCGCCGTCGATATGGACTCTTAGGCGGAACTAGCCTGTTATCCCCAGAGTAGCTTTTGTCCGATAATCTCCCACCGCATCTAATGCGAATGGTCGGTTCACTATGTTCTGCTTTCGCATCTGCTCGACATGTCCGTCTTACAGTTAAGCTAGCTTGTGCCATTACACTATCGGCACGGTTTCCATTCGCGCCTAG
>CAZOAK010000020.1:0-15164 GCA_964577785.1 uncultured Candidatus Saccharibacteria bacterium
CTTTGGGGTCCTTGGTTCAAGTCCAAGCACGCGCATCAAATACAAAAAGACTGGACTACTCCAGTCTTTTTGTATTTGATGCGAGACGGAGCTATGTTTTTAACCTTCAAAAACAAGCGAGTCAGGGTCGAAAAATTTACGAGCGACGGCGAGTAAATATTTGTGACCACGAATCTAAAAATCTCCGCACCTAATGGCGCGGAGATTTTATTTCCCCTACTTATTAAACCACTTGTTCAATATATTCTGCACAACCTGACTAATCTTTTCCTTCAGAGTTGTCGCTTGCTCAGTTGTTAGATCATGTCTTTCAATTATCTGATCAGCTTGAGTCGTTATTTTGTCAGTCAAGAAAGTTTTTGCTTCATCTTCTGTTATTCCCTGCTTCGCTAATATATCACTCATCTTGTCACCATTCTCTCTCATCTCTTTGACCTCATCATGGGTAAGCCCTAAAAAATTCTTCATGTCATCATGACGCTTCTGCATCATTGATTTTCTTTCCGCCTTCAGACTTTCCCTTTCTTCCTTACTCAGATTTTTGAAGTCACCCTTCAATTCTTTATGAAGTTCAGGAGACACAAGACCAAACTTGTTACCCTTCATACCACCCTTCTCCATACCGTCAAATGCTGACGCCTGACTAACCCCTGTTAAACCATATACTGACAATGCAATTATTGAATATAATATTGTTTTTTTCATAATTTATTTATTTTGATTATTATTAATACATAGAAAAGGTAAAGCGTGTACAGCGCTTAGCCCCTCCTCTAATAACTAATACAACAAAATTTGAGGAATATTTCATCCCGTTAGTCCCATTAGAAAAACCTGAGCAGTTTTTACAAAATAATCAAACAATACTACGTTGAAGCAGGTATTACACAATTACAGCCACTTACTTAATTTTTTCTAACGGGATTCTAAACCTATTAACTGAATCTTATTTTGACCTAATCATGAACTGTCTCTGCTTCTTCTCTAAATCGTTTAGTTTTTTTATCATTCTTTCATTTAACATCCGAACCCCCAAAGCTTCAATAACCTCACCATTTAATTCACCGAGTACCACAACATCATCCCCTTCTTCTAGATCTGTATTTAAAGGCAAGGTTGTGTTTTTTGTAATTATCACCACAACATCTTCATTATGAGAATCATTCATAATAAATCCGTCTATGAACATTTCCTTAATATTACCAATGTACACATTATTTAATTTCTGTAATCCGTATTCGCGGTAAAATGATTTGATCATTGGTATTTTAGTGTCCTCAGCATATTTTAATAAGCTATCATGAATTCTCGCTTTAAACACAAGGACCCCTCCAACAGACATAATAATAACGATTCCCAAAAGAGAATACAAAAGAGGTCTTCTATAGGTGAATGAATAATGCTTTATAAGAATTTCCAATACAATAACAAATGCAATTCCTAATATTATTAAAATCCAAGGCAAGGACAACATAAACACACTCAAACCCTTAAGCCCGAATAACGGAACAAAAATAACTCCAGTTTTCCTAAGTATAAAAATAACAAGACTCACAATATATAAAAGTGTAATAGATACAAAAATAGTACTTATAGCAAAAAGGGTAGTTTTCAAAACAAAATGCCACTTAGGTTTCATTTTTGTGTCACCACTTTTTATTTGTGAAATTACATTATCTATTATTGATTTTTCCTCTTTTTGTTCTTCCATAAAATTAATTTAATTTTTTAAATAATTCCTTAAACATTGCCTTCCCTCTACTTAACCTCACGCCGACCGTTGAGGCAGGAATATGCAAGACTTCAGCTATTTCTTCATAGCCCAATTGTTCAAAATAATAAAGAACCAAAACTTCTCTATATTTCATATCTAATTTATCCAAACACTTGCCGAGTGTCTCGCGAAGCTCCCTGTCATTCGTATCACTGTCTGCGGTTTCATTGGCTATTGGATGAGGAAATATTTCATCTGCGTCAAAAAATATGAGTGGCTTTAATTTTTTCTTTTTGACCGCATTTATATACTCATTATGCGCAATGCGATATATCCAAGGTGAGAATCTTTGTTTCAAATCAAAACTTTTAATATTCACATATACTTTTATAAAAACTTCTTGGACCAAATCTTTTATATCATCTCTATTGGACATAAATTTGGTGCCATACCGAGTGAGCTTCGATTCATACCTTTTCATCAAAATACCAAAGGATTCGATATCCCCATTCTGTACTTTAGCCACGATTTCTTCATCTGTAATTTCTGCCATGGACATCTATATATAATACAACTTTTTTGGGAAAATATTTCATCCTCAAACAAAATCCCACATGTCTGACATGTGGGATTTTCTACGTTCTACTAGCCGAAGGCGATCTGCTTTTTACTATCTATTCAGATATCTCCAACTTCCCCTCTTCAATAACTTCTTTCTTCTTGAGAGGAATCCCGTGAGCAACAATTATACTTTCATACTCATCCTTTTCTATCACCTCTACTTCAATTAGTCTTTTAGCTATCACGTCCAAAACATTTCTATATTGAGTAAGTATGCCCTCTGCTTTCTTTAGAGCATTATGAATTATGAGCGAAACTTCAGCATCAATTTCAGCGCTAACTCTCTCTGAATATCCTTGATCTTCTACCCCTTTACCGAACAATACACGTCCTCCAGCACCTTCTAAAGCTATAGGACCAAGCTTGTCAGACATTCCGTATTTAGTAACCATATCTCGAGCAAGGGCTGTGGAGACCTGCAGGTCATTAGACGGTCCAGTGGTTACATCCCCCAAAATCATTTTCTCTGTGACATACCCACCGAGCGACATTGCAATATCATCTAGAAATTCTCGTTTAGATTGTAACTTTTTATCCTCGAGCGGGAGCTTCATTGTATAACCAGCTGCTCGTCCACGAGAAATAATTGATATTTTATGAACAGGATCGGCATATGGAAGAACTGATGCTACAAGTGCATGACCAGCCTCATGATATGCTGTTAATTCCTTTTCTTTTTTAGATAAAATATGACTTTTTCTTTCAGGACCCATCATAACCTTTTCTATTGAACGTATTAGATCATATTGAGCAACCTTGGTTCTATTCTCACGAGCAGCTAATATCGCACCTTCATTCATTAGAGAATATAAATCGGCACCAGAAAACCCCGGAGTTCTCTCAGCAATCAATGCTAGATTAATATCTTCTGCAAAAGGTTTTTCTTTGCTATGCACCTTCAAAATTTCTTCACGATCCTTACGATCAGGCAGATCAATAGTTACTCGTCTATCAAATCGTCCTGGGCGAAGAAGTGCCGGATCAAGCACATCCGGTCTGTTAGTTGCAGCCATAACAATCACTTTTTCATTCGGTTCAAATCCGTCCATCTCCACAAGTATTTGATTAAGTGTTTGTTCGCGTTCATCATTACCTCCTCCCATTCCAGTACCTCGCACACGTCCCACAGCATCTATTTCATCAATAAATATAATCGCAGGAGCTGTGGCTTTAGCAACCTTAAATAAATCTCGAACACGACTTGCTCCGACACCCACAAACATTTCCACAAACTCTGCACCAGATACTGAGAAAAAATGTACACCAGCCTCTCCCGCAACCGCACGCGCAAGTAATGTTTTACCAGTTCCCGGGGCACCCATGAGCAATATCCCTTTTGGGATTCTAGCTCCAATGTCCAAAAACTTTTTTGGATTTTTCAGAAAATCCACAATTTCTGAAAGTTCCTCCTTGGCTTCTTTGGCACCAGCAACATCTTTAAAAGTAACTTTTTGTTTACCATCATCTGGACTTGTTAGTCGAGCTCGTGATTGACCGAAAGAAAATGCTTGCATACCAGCACCTTTAACTGAACGAGATAAATACCAAACAAATAAAAGAATAAAAAGTATTGGGAGAATTATTGGAGCAAGATTCGCAAACCAAAACAAGAATCCAGTGTCGCTTGTTACTTTGATATTAATCTTGGAGAGCATCTCACCAGTCACACCGTAATTAGACATTGTCTCTGTTAGAGAACTCTCTATTTCTTTTTTAGAAGTTTTCTCTGTCTTATCTATGTATGTTGCTTTTATTAGTCCACCCTCAACATTAAGTGCAGTAATCTTGTCACCCTGAATATCACGCGCGAGCTCAGAAATACTAATCTCATCAGTTTTGTCACTTTTGCTTGTAACATAAGGATACGCGACCACAAGTATCCCGAGAAACAAAAAAATCAAGATGATATTTTTAATAAAATCAGCTTTAACTGGGTCTTTTTTAGGTAATTTAGGAGCTTTATCATGCTCCTCATTTGTATTGTGTTCTTTATCTTTCATGAGCCCATTATAACGGAAAACGAGAAAAAAGGTAGCGAGCTAATTAGCTGGTGAGGTAGTGAGGAAATGCATCAAACCCTTTGGATCCGATGCATTTGATTTTATATTCCCTTACAACCCTGTCTGCCGACAGGCAGGCTAACCAGCTTACCAACTAACTACCTAGGCGTTTTCTTCTTCCTCACATTCTTCCTCATCTTCATCAAAATCATCTTCGTCTTCATATTCTGGTTCTTCGATTTTCTGCCCATTTTTAATCATTGAAGCATATCCCATGAGTTGTTTGGATAATGCCTTAGCCACACTTGTATCAATTACAGGAATGAGGAATGAGCTCGATTTTGTCTTCATATATGAATCATTTCTATCATCAGCAGTTATGATATCAAGTTCTGCCACCCCAAACATTCTGTAATGATACGGACGAGAAATATTAACTTTACTTATTTGTTGATATGGAATACTAGTTTCTTGAATAAAAAATAAACCGCGTCGCAAATGAAATGCATGTTCATCAAGTGTAAATTTATAACTACGATGTATAGTCATGGCCCTAAGATACCCTATAAATATAAATCCGAGACCGATCATGAGTGTCCACTCTGACAACATTGTAATATCAATATACCAATCGGGATGCCCTTTCAAAAACCCTTCTACAAAACTCCTAAGTGGCCCATAGTATTCAGTCCAGGCGAGATAAATAAATCCAATACCAACAAGCGCTAGCCACCATCCATAACTAATAAATAAAAAAATAAAAGTCTTCCATCCACACTTATATTTTTGGTCTAGTTCAAACATGATTACATTATACAATAAAAAAATTCCTAGTCACACGAGGTGTTAGGAATTAAGTGGTTTAGGAACAATGCTTTTAAATGTGTCCAGCAACCTGTCCACATGACACATTTTTAAAGCTACCTGATCAACTGGTCCACAAAGTGAATTATCTGGACCAATTATGCAAGTCATACGATGCCCTAGAGTTGTGGAAATGAATGCAAGACGCAAAATTCTTTGATAGAACTTCTCATTCCCAGAGAGCCAATAGAACTGCAGAACAATTCTTTCGGCATCTAAGCCTGGTTGACCATACATAAATGAAGCTGCCTCAACTCCCACAAATTCATCCTTCAGGTGAAAAATGAACCCGCAAGAAATGTCAAAAGGGATGAGACACCACTCTTCACTGTTTTCAAAAAGAACGGGCGTCTCATAATGCATCAGAGGTTTTCTCGACAAAACCTCCCTCTCAACAAATTTAAAGCCTGCACTATTCAAAGTATCCAATATCTCCTGAAATCGATATTTCTCGTAAGATTCTAAGTCAGTATTCATGTCAGAATTTGGTTTAGTGTTTATTTTCTACACCAAATACTAGCAGATAAAAATTGTGGGTATGATTGAATAAATCACTAAAATGTGCTATAATTATAGAGTTGGTTATTAAAACCTTCTAAGCTCGCAAGCTTTACAGCTTCTAAGCTTATTCAGGGGGATGACAGGCATAGACATATAGATCCTTCATTTATGTGCGCAATCGAGTATTCTAAAACCTCGTAAAACTTATAGAAAACTCAAGTGCAAACGCACGAAAAGTTGTTTCTCCATTCTTTGGAGTAAACGATTTTGCTTTCGCAACAGCTCGAGCCTAGCTCGCTGAAGCTTTAAGCCATCTTACGATTTTGTTTCTCAAGGGATTGATAAGGTGTAATATTTTGGGGATAGTTTGAAAGCATTCTCTTACTTTCAAGCGAAACTTAAGGGATAGATATTTAAGTGTTTTGCTTTTTTAAAAGCTTAAATATCGAATACCAAAAGAAAAGATATATTGCGTAGACTCATTTATGAAATCCATGTGCACTCGAGTTCGACTCTCGACATCTCCACATGAAAACAAAAACTTCTGTGATCACAGAAGTTTTTGTTTTATTTAATCTCATCAATCACCTCCCAATTAACACTCTCATATATATCTGGTAAAACATCCTTCACTGATTTAATTTGACCCTTTAATACCTCAAGCTCATCTCGCCAATGATCTTTTGAAAAAACAAAATTTGTAAATCTAGAGATTCCACTATCATCTATTTCTTTTGGCACATCTTTCAACTGCATAGACTCATGCTTTGCAAATGCATCTACTGCAGTCTCAGGATAACCAAGTAATATACCCAATTCCCTATCGTGTTCGTTACCGTCAGAAATCTTATCTATCTCAAGCATTCTATCTAGAGTCTCACTATCTTTTGCAACCGAAATTAAATTATATGTTGAATCGGCATGACTTGGATACCTCAGCATACTAATGAGATTCAAGGCAAAACTATCCATTTTAATAATGCATGCTGGCTTAGCCCCCGAAATAAGAAGTGCCAATGATAACTTGTCTTCAGGTCTTTCTACTTCATTTAAAAGTTCAACAATTTTATCCATTCTTATTTCATCCTCTAATAGTTCCGGTAATTTTAAACCACTTTTTGCAAAAGCAACATCTTCGGATGAGGGTTGTTGTATATCGTTTCCTTCCATAAATTATGATTTAATTTCCCTCCTAATCTCCCTCTCACTATCTCTCTTTTTAATACTTTCCCTCTTATCAAACTTTTTCTTACCTCGAGCTATTCCTATTTCAATTTTTATTTTATTCGCTTTCGGGAAAAGTGAGATTGGAATTATAGTTGTCCCTTTTTTGCCTTCTGCATCTGCCAGAGTTTTAATTTCTTTTTTGGTTAGAAGAATTTTACGCACCCTATTTCTCTCATAACTCTCAGGAGTATTTTTTACTTGATATGGAGGAATGTCAGCACCCATAAGAAATGCTTCCCCGCCTCGCACAGCAACGTACGCCCCAAGAAGTGAACCTTGGTTGTTCTTAATTGATTTGACCTCAAACCCTAGAAGTTCAATACCTCCCACAAACTTCTCTAGGATTTCATAATCAAAATGCGCCTTTTTGTTCACAACATATGTCATGGAACCAGTATATAGTCTCCTAGCTAAAAGTTAAAGCATACAATCTCACCCCTTTTGGAACTCTGATATAGAAAACACTATTTTGGGATTTTGGATTATCTACTATTGTATAGAGTGTCGCATCTTTTATATTCATGGTTGTAGTGTTTTCTACTCCCCCATTTTGAATTTCAATTGTAGCACCATTCGGAGCTTCTGCTACCAAATGAACTTTGGTAGCCTCATAATTAAAAGCAATTATCACATCTTCCTCCGACTCTATATATTCATTTTCTATTTTCCACTTCCCTCCCAAGAAAAACTGATTGAATGGGAATGTTTTAGGAAGAGTAAATGTATCGGTGTAGATTTTATTCACATCTCCATTGCCAAAAAATTGTGCATTTCTATGTGCGCCGAAATATGTTTCATTGCTTCTCGCTAGAGTGTTCTCAGATTTAATTATTCCACTCACACTTCCAGAAATTGATTTTGAGTCTACACCCATTCTATCTGCTCTTTCTTTAAGAGCATCTTTGATAGCCTGCTCTGTCTCATCATAATTACCTTCTCCAATATGGTCATAAACCACAAATCCATCTATATCTATGAGATATTTTCTTGGCCAATAATTATTTCCATAAGCATTCCATGTCCCATAATCATTATCCATAACAACAGGGAATTTAATTCCAAACTTCCGCATCGCCTCCTCTACATTCTCCTTTTTCTTTTCAAAAGCGAATTCTGGAGTATGGATGGCTACAATCTCTAACCCTTTGTCTTTATACTTTTCATACCATGCGTTTGCATAAGGAAAAGTCCTTTGACAATTAATACAACTATAAGTCATCACATCAAGAAGAATTACTTTTTTACCTATCAGATCTTTAAGTTGAAAAGGAACACTGTTCACAAACCCGCTTGGATTTGTAATTTCTTTATACATTCCATATTTTAGTTTCTTAGAAATTGTAGTGACTGTGTTTGCCTTCACTTTCGGTCCCGAGGTTGCAATTATACCGTCTGCTGTTTTATCTACTTCTGATAAGTCACCACTCTCCTCCTCATCTAAAGCGTTTGGTAATAAGAAATTTTGCTCAATTCTTGTAACATCAAAAATATTATTATTTATAAGATATGTCTGGACTTGCTTATCTAGTCCCGAAGCTACAAAAATACCAACAAGTAAAAATAATGCTCCCAATGTTCTTTTGAACCACCCTTCTGGATCAGAAACTCCATCCAATTTTGATACTAGCTTCTGTCCGAGTTTCGCAATTAAAAGTAACGCCACAGAAAGTCCAATAGAATATGCGATCAAATATATAAGTCCTATGGCGAAACTTTGCGGTAGAACCGTCGCAAGTATTACAAAATATGTTGGGCTACAAGAAGAAAATACTGGCCCAAGTGATGCGCCAATAACAATATCTCCAACAAAACTTTCTTTCTTCACCCCTTCCGCCAAAAGTGTATTCGATTTCTTACTTAATATTAAATTAAATTTATTAGCAAATTTCTCCCAAACATAAGGAAAAAGTGTTATGAGTCCAAAGAAAATTAAAATACCCCCAGAAAGATATTGCCAAAATGTCGGTGGAATATCAATAAATATAGTCAGAAATTTAAGTAAAAGTGTAAAAACAATAACCGACACCGCAAGAGAGATAGTAATGACATATGGCTTTATTTTGGAGCGAACATCAGAAACAGAGCCTCCAATAATCACGGGTAGAAGTGGTAGCACGCAAGGCGCTAAGACTGTGAGAAGACCGGCTATAAATGAGATCAATAAAAATGTCATATATTTTTAATATTCAATTTACAATTATCAATTTTCAATAAATCCACAAAATAAACTTCTATTAGAAATTAGGAGTTGGTCATTTTAATTATATTTTTCAAATCACCTCCACTCCATTTTTTGATCATATTTCCATCACCATCTACTTGTACAAATGTGTGCTGATAAGTGACTTCATATTCTTTTTTGAGAGTTATATATGAATCATAATCTACAGAAAGAATAAGTAGTCCCTCTGGAATCTCTGACGAAGTTAATTCGCGATCAACTGACTGGCAAGTCGGACACCAAGAAGCATTAAAGAAAAGTACGACTTTGGCTCCGTCATTTGCCCTTGATACTTTATTCTCTGAGTAAGCACTATATTCCCCTTCTACTATTTCTTTAGTTGTTGTTCCATTATCAAAAACACCTTCTATCACACCATCTTCCATTACTCCCTCTGGAATTTCAAATTCTTCTCTCGCATTATTAATATCAATAACCACAGGAATTCTTGATTCCTGGGATTTAAAATAAATTAGCCCAGAAATAATAAATATAAGTAAAAAAAATAAAACTACCTTTGACTTTGTGTTTTTTGGAATAAGTGGCATTAATTAAATTATATCAGAAAATACTATGCCGTATATAGTAATGAGTGGCACCAAAGGTGCCACTCATTACTATAATACTTCGCAAATCTGGAACTAAAATAATACTAATTTAATCCCACATACGAAGTTCGGAAATCAAGAAGATTGGAAGAATAGGTATTTGATGGCGATGAAACATCTGACGCACTCCATTTAAATCCAGTTAAATTTGTACGGTACATCCCAGACACAATGTCACCACCAAGCTGAATAGAAGTGGTAAGTATGAATGTCTCTTCTACACCATCTTCAACCACATAATTACCAACGGATGTTTTATTGGTATCAGTAACATTCGTAATTGTGGCTGAAACACTATTATGTCCCGTAGATATAGCTACACCATTTCTATCTATTTCATAATTTACAGCATTACCAACCAATGATGATACGTACACATCATCTCCAACAGCCTTGACCTTAAATTTAATTTTAAATGTACCCAAATCATCATTTGATAAATCACCAGATGTAACCAAACTATCCACGGAAACCAGAGTAAGCATGACATTAGTTAATGTTGCACAATCAGCGCCACCAGAACAATCACTATCGGAACAATCTACCTTAGAGTCATTGTCATTGTCTATTTTATCTGAGCATAATGTTTCAGAAACCAAACACAGATTCGCTTGTGCACTTTCTATGGCAGATTTTAATTTGGACAACTCACCGGTCAATTTTGTAATTTTTTCGTTTAGTTCAACATACCTCTTATCTGTGCTAATAACATCTTTGTCAATGGACGACTTTTCTTTATTCAAAACTGCCAACTTAGAATTATTTGAGGTGTTTTTTGATACCATCCCGTCGTAAGTGTTTTTTGCAGAGGTCCAAAGCGACTTAGTTCTGGTAGTTTTGTATTTATTATACGTAGTACTTGCAGAGTCCATAATTTGCTTATACTGCTGTAGAGTAGAAGTGCTGTATACAAAAGATGAAATTTTAGAAATCTCACTTTTTTTAGAAACAAGAGATACTTGGAGTGAGACAGTCTTATTATTGTTCTCAGTCAACAATTTATTCATTTCAGTTATTTGGTTTTCAAGCTTGGTCTTATTTGATAGTAACGTGTTTATCTGATCTTCTGTTGCACAAGAAGGACTAGCAAGTTGTTTGTTGCCTATTTGATTTAATCCAACAGCCATAATTCCAATAAACATCATTGTTGCAATAACTACATATGGAGTATACCCACCGCTTCTATTAGTTTTATTTATATTCATACTTAGAAATTATTGTTAATCACTGTATATTATACTTTAAACACCCTATATAAAGTTAATATTGATAATGCTTACTGGGGATAAGTTTTATAATTAAATATAAAATAGACCAATCTAGCTTGTAAAATGCCAAATTATCTGGTATATTTAACAGTAACAAAAACTTTAGAACTGTGGAATCAAAAATAAATCACCAAATAAAGGCTCGAGAATTACGAGTAATAGGACCTGAGGGAGAAAACCTGGGAGTTATCACATTTGCAGAAGCAATGGACCGTGCTCACGAAGCAGGCCTCGATCTTATTGAAATATCAGGAGGGACGGTTCCACCAGTTGCAAAAATCGCAGATTATGGTAAATTCTTATACGAGGCTAACAAAAAACTCAAGATTCAGAAGCAAAAAGCACATACAGTAGAGGTTAAAAATCTCCAAGTAAAAATAGGTACCGGTGACCATGACCTGGCACTTAAGGCCAAAAAAGCTTCAGAATGGCTTGCGGAAGGCAACAAAATCCGTCTTGACCTATTCCTTACAGGAAGGTCAAAGTATCTTGAAGTTAATTTTTTAAAGGAAAGATTGGATAGAATTCTTCGCCTTATCACTGTTCCCTACAAGGTAACTGAAGAAGCTAAGAAATCTCCAAAGGGATTGAGTCTAGTAATCGAAAAAGACAGATAAATACAAATAATTAATTATTAAATATATGAAAACAAACAAATCATTTGCAAAGAGACTAAAGGTCACAAAGAATGGCAAAATCAAAGGCCGAAAGCCGGGACAAAACCATTTTAATGCCAAAGAATCTCGCAACAAACAATTGAACAAAAAGAGGTCAACAGACTTCCCAATGTCACAAAGAGACAAAAGAAGATTTATTACTAAGAGCAAGTAGAATAAACTAACAACATGACAAGAGTAAAAAAAGGAGTAAACGCAAACAAATCACGAAAGAATATCCTAAAACAAGTTAAGGGATACAGATTCGGACGAAGTACAAAAGAGAAGATGGCTATTGAGGCTATTGCTCACGCTGGTAACTATGCTTTCGCTCACAGACGAGACAAGAAGACAGACCGAAGACAGCTTTGGAATGTAAGAATAGGAGCAGGACTTCTAGGAACTGGGGTTTCTTATAGTAAATTCATAGGTGCATTGAAAAAAGCTAATATTGGACTTGATAGAAAGATTCTTTCAACTCTTGCAGATAGTAATCCAGAGATATTTAAGAAGATAGTTGAGAAGGCGCAGGCATAGGACAGCTTTTAGCTTAGAGGTTAGAGCTTTCAGAAAATTGAATGAAACGCAAAAGCACCGCAACTTCGTTGCGGTGCTGTTTTATATTATTTAGAAATGGAAAACGCAACACCGACAGAGTCATAGGTGTTGCGTATTTTCGGGCGGAGTCGCAAATGGTGCGAGTGGTTATGTGTGCATTACTGCACATGATTGTGTCTTGGGACACATGTAGTATTCTAGATCCAAAGATCGAAACGCAAGCATACTTGCAATTTGGATTTTGATTTCTTTTGAAGTCCTACGACCCCAGCATATCCTTAGAGTACTCCTACTCAAGAAAGATTTTGATACTTGCGCATCAGCTGGTCTAACCAATTCATTTTTTCTGTTTCCAGAAAAGTCCTTCACAAGAGAAGGTAATAATGAAATCGCTTTTTGTTTCTCCTACCAAGGAGCGACTACAGTAATTATGTTCTATTAAAAAATATAGTCAAGCAAAAGTGCGACACCATTTGTGTAGCACGTTTGCATTTTCCTAACAACCTAACCAACTTACCAGCTAACAACCTGTTCCCTATTCCAATATTCCATCCAAATTTACATCATAAAGTATTTGGTCTGCAACAACTCTATAATCATACAAATCTTTTTCTTCAAACCAAAGTGCTATTTCTGCCTGCGCATTCTCTACTGAGTCCGAGCAATGAATAAGATTTCGTACAGCACGATCATCTACTGCAGAAATTTGGTATGAGTCCAATGTAAGATCCCCTCTTATAGTTCCAACATCACTTGTAGCTGGTTCTGTAGTTCCAACCATCTTTGTAACAACTGCCACTGCTTGATTACCTTCTAGAACCATAGATGTCACAGGACATGCAGTCATAAATTTCTCAAGCGCTCGAATTATATCTTTACCATAATCAATTGGTTCCTTATCCACAACCATCCCTGCAGCTTTTCTATCTTCAGCTATTTTAGTTCCCTTCTTGATAAACCAAGCATCGTCCTTGCCGTAGTGCTTCCAGATTTTATCTTTATCAAGCATCCCAAATTTCATACCAACAACCTTGAGCCCCACTCTCTCGAATCGGCCAATGATTTCTCCCATAAGTCCTCTCTGGGTACCATCTGGTTTAATAATTACAAATGTTCTTTCTTTTTTTGGATGCATATTTTTTTAAATACAGAATAATTCCTAGATTATAGGCCAAAATAGCCCAAAAAACAAGATTACGGTAGTCTAACTACCGTAAATTACACTGCGAATGGGTTCTTCGCAGGTGCCAAAGGAATTTCCTTTGGCGGTTCTTTTTTATATTTCAAAGCAATCTCTTCTTCTATAATCCCCCTATCTCTACCGTAAGTTAAGTATGACAATTCTTTGAGTTTTTCTACAATTCCAATGTCTCCTTTTGGTGGAGGAACTGTTTCAATACTAAATGGTCTTATTGGACGACCATCTGCAAGCATCTTAATATATGCATTTCTGTTATCAAGATTCAAAAGATCTTTAGCTGTAAACACCGGAGAGAATTGTTTTTCTAAATATTCAGCATCGTCTGCCCCCACACGGAATGCAGCAATTGATCCAACGTTTCCAAAAACAGAATCTTTGATCTTCTCTTCTAACTGAGCGATAAATTGATGTGCGATAGTTAGAGATAGTTTATATTTACGTGCCTCAGATAATATCTGTGAGATAGAATCTGTAGTAATGTTCTGGAACTCATCTATGTATAGATAAAACGCAGGAAGTGCGGTAGCAAATGAATCAGCTCTTGAAAGCGCAGCCATTAAAATCTTACCGACAATTATAAGTCCAATAAGATTCGCATTAATATCTCCAAGTCGTCCCTTCGATAGATTTACCAAAAGAATTTTCTTATTGTCCATCACCTCTCTAAAATTAAATGTTGAATGTTCCTGCGCAATTATTGGACGCATTATTTCGTTAGACAAAAATACATCAAATTTTGAAGTAATATATGGCACAACGTTTTGAAGCGACGCTTCCCCTCCTGCCTTATCAGCAATCTCTCTCCAGAACTGAATCACAACAGGGTTCTTACATTTAGTAAGTTTCATCTCACGGAAAACTTTGGATGAAAGAACTCTAGATACATCGAGCAAAGTGTTTCCGCTCTCTGGATCATCCATTACAAGTAACACAGCATTTCTAAAATATTGCTCGAACATCGGACCTCCAGCCACTTTCATATCAAACAATTTGTTGAATATGGAAAGAAGCTCATTAACTACGAATGTTTTTTGCTCTGGATAGTTCTTATCATACTCAAGCATATTCAAAGCCATTGGACGCGCAGCATATCCAGGATCAAAATATATAACATCGTCATATCTCTCTCTGGGAATTATTGCCAAAATATCCTGAATATCAGAACCGTGTGGATCTATCATGCAGACACCATTCCCTGCCAAGATGTCTTGAGTAATCATATTCTTTAGAAGTGTTGTCTTACCTGTACCGGTCTGACCTATGATATAGAAGTGTCTGAGACGGTCCTCATCTGTGGTAAAAATATTGGTCACATTATTCCTGTCATGATTAATACCAAGAAGAGTTCCATTATTTGGAAGTCCAACTGGTGCAGGAGCAGTTGATGCCTTAGAAACTTTAAGTTGCGGTGAAGAAATATTACCTTGTGGGAAATGCATCAGCGTTGTCACTTCGCGAATTGAAAGTGGTAGATTCCTACTGTCATCAAAAACTCGATAAATAAATTTATTCAAAAAATCGTCCTGCTTTTTACCAGCCACCTCAACAAAACCCAACTTGGCACCCATCGTGTTTTCAAACTGATTGAACGCTGACGCTAAATCATAAGCAATTTTATATGCCCTATTACTATTTTTAGCCGAAGCCACTATACGAATATTAGCCTGAAGTATTGGACTCCCCACTTTCTCTCTAACTTGTTCTATTATTGTTTGATTTTCAGAA
>CAZOAK010000021.1:0-14594 GCA_964577785.1 uncultured Candidatus Saccharibacteria bacterium
ACCCATTCGTACGAATGGGTAAATGGAAAATGTAGGGGTTGGACCCCTATAAACACCAAATCAGGTGTTGGACACCTGATTCTAAGTAGCAGAACTATCCTAAGTAAGAAGACATTAGGTATTGTAAATATTTTTTTTTGAGTTACTATTAATTTATATCAATTTTATCAAAATTATATGGAACCAAAATCGGCTTTAGAAAATCCACAAGATGGTGATTTGTCTGTAAATAGAAGCGGTGCCGTAGAAGTTGAGTCTACTGAAGAATCAATAAGAGAAAAACGAGCACAAGAAGTTGCAGATTTTCTTGGATCATCCCCTTTTTATGAAGGGAAGAAGGAGGGTAATGGAACAGATTGGCATGCTCTTTTTATTGATAAAGATCATCTTGCTAGAGTGAGCACAGATGAACGAGTAGGATTTAATTTGAACGACGCAACACCAGGTAGTTTTGTTTTAGACAAGAATAACCAAAAGGTAAAATTTGAAGATTGGCAAGTTGCGGGTGATGTTTCGGGAAATCACGAGCATCCTAGGGCTCATTGTGTACAGTGGGCGATTGAATACGAAAATAAAAAAAATCAAGAAACTGAAGGAGTTTTGTATGATGTGTATACTCCAGGTATGGAATATTTAAAATTTTTATCTGAAAATCCAGATAAAATACCACAAGAAATAAAGAAGCCTGGATTCAATTTGGTCCCAATGGCCTTAGTTAAGGATGAATTTGAATGGAGGGTCTCTGCTTTTTACTGGGATGAACCAAAACAGAAGCTTATTTTTGTGACTCGAGCGGCAGGTGGCTATTCTGACAAGGACGAAAAATATATTAACTTATATAAAAAAAGAGAAAAAACGGTCTAGAGCTCAATTCAAATACAAAACATCCCCGCACCTTTAGGGCGCGGGGAGTTTTAATTTTATTTACTTTATGCTGCTGCTTGTTCCTTTTTAGCTCCAAACACCAATGCCATTTTTTGTTCTTTTGGATCAAAAAGTGAGATACGGAATGGATAACTTTTACCAAGCTCTAGTTTTTCGCGAAGTTTTTCTTCACTTCCGAATTCAGAGATATGCACAAGTCCTGCTACACCTTCTTCGATAGAAGCGAGTGCACCGTGTCTGTTGTATTTGATAACAACACCTTGTACCGTGTCATCTTTTTTATATTTCTTACCAGCTTCTGTCCACGGGTTGTCTTTCAAAGCTTTGACAGATAGAGAAATCTTACCTTCTTTTACTTCAATAACTTTTACCTTAACTTTATCTCCAACTTTGAAGAATGCTCTAGGATCTTCAACTAGACCCCAATCAATTTCAGAAATGTGAATTAGACCTTCTAGACCTTCTTCAATTTTGACGAATGCTCCGAAATCTACGATTCCTGTAATTTCTCCATCTACAATATCTCCAACAACATATTTGCCAACAATCTTCTCTCTGTTTTCATTTCCTTGAACTTTCTCAGAGAAAATAAGTTTACCGTCTTTTGGAGTTGCGCCGATAATTGCAACAGAAAGCTTACCACCAACCAATTTCTTAAGTTCTTCTAGAATTCTGTCCTTGTCACCATCCATAACTCTCGGATAGTGCTCACTCTTAAGCTGTGACGCTGGAAGGAAACCTTGAACACCTTGCCAGTTAATAAGAAGTCCTCCTTTGTTTGCTTCAAGCACTGTTACTTCAAAGAGTTTCTTTTCTTTCATTGCCTTTTCAGCTTCACTCCAAATAGCAGCTTGCTTTGCTTCTTTTAGTGATAGCTCAACATAACCTTCTTCGTTTGAAAGATCTACAACCTTACCAGCAACCGTATCTCCAATGTTTATTTTTCGTAGAACGTCTCGCACCGCGATAAATTCACGACCGAAAATAATACCTGTTCCATAAGGGAATAGGTCAACATATACAACACCTTTACCGATAGATATAACTGGACCTTCAACTAAATCCCCAACTCCGGGTGGAGTCATTGAGTCAGCGATGATTTTGAGGTGTACAGGATTCTCCTTTTTTGCCTCGGCAATCAATGCCTCCTCTTCTTTTGATACTTTTACCATACAATTTTTGTAATTTGTGCAAAGTTTCGTCTGAATTGCGTCGTAGCCATTACAAGGACGAGATTACTTTTGCGTTATTTAATAAGGCCTTATTATACTTATTTTAGGGATTTTGCCTTATTGACAAATCTTCCTAAATATGCTATACTTATAGATAAGATTGTACATTTACATCTTGCGAAGTGTTCATAGAAAGAAGCGGGCTACTTTAAGTTAGTTTCTTTCTATGAACACAACATCATATATCGTCGGGGGCATCTTCTTGGTGCTCGTTATTTATGTCATCAACTCTAACCTGGTTATCAGAAAAATGATTCGAAATGGCAGAAATTACTCATTCGGATTATGGGAATACGGCCCCTTTCGCCGATATGTCTCTACCTCTTACGTCAGTGAAGTTTGGCCAAGTGAAGGGCAAAATGTTCAGACCTTCAAGGACTGGTGGGCGTTCAGGATAATCACTGGTATGGCTGCGGGACTTTTTAGTTTCGTTGCTCTAGTGCTTTTTATTGAACACTTCAAAGAGATTATGCTTAGGATACTAATGGTAAAATCCTTCATTCTTGAAGTCACTTATTCTTTTGCTTTCATCGCGGTCATCCCGTGTTTGACTGTCTTGATTGAAATGTCTGTCCGTAGTGTCACATGGGGTCTTGCTGCTTTGCGGTATGATCCTGAAAGGGAAGTGACTCTGTCCTGATCATAATCGCAAGATTCAGAATGCCAGCGCCTAGGTTCTATTCCTTGCGCTGGCATTTCACATTTTTAAAAAAAATAATTCATGCTACAATAACCGCCGTATTTCATGTTTTGTTTTCTGGCATTTATACTTAATACTTTATACATAATACTTAATACTTTTCTCTATGATCCTCACTTACCACGGCGGACAATTCATAAAGGCACAATCAGGCGATACAATTATCGCTGTTAATCCTATTTCTAAATCTTCAAAACTAAAATCAAGCAAATTTGGTGCTGATATCGGACTCATTTCTATGAATATTGAAGACATGAACGGAGTCGAAGAAATATCATTTGGTGAGAAAGTTCCTTTTGTTGCAAAAGGTCCTGGAGAATACGAAGTTAAAAACATTTTTATAAAAGGATTTCCGAGCGAAGGTCTTTCTGGAAAAGAAAGAAAAGAAAACACAATATATTCTGTTCTTTTTGACGGAATGCATTTATGTTTTCTTGGTGCTTTGAATTCTTCTGAATTAAGTGAAGAAGCAATAGAGGGTCTTACAGATATTGATATTTTATTTGTACCTGTGGGTGGCGATACATTAGAGCCTGCTAAAGCGTATAAACTAGCGGTATCTTTGGAACCCAAAATGATAATTCCACTCGGTGATGATAAGGAGGTTAAGGTGTTTTTGAAGGAAGGTGGGGTAGGTAGTCCAGAAAGACTTGATAAATTAACCCTTAAAAGGAAAGATTTGGATGGAAAGGAGGGAGAAATCGTTCTTCTGAACTCTTAAGTATTCAATGTTCAATTAATCAATATTCAATAAAAAGAATCATGAATTCAAAAATTATCCAATTGAAACTTGAATCATTGAAAATTGGATAATTAACTATTTATGCTTAAAAAATTACGAAACCTTTCGTCAGATACAAAAAAGAAAATTGTTATTTTTTGTGCTGGGGCTTTAACATTTGTGGTTTTTGTTTTTTGGATCACAGATTTTTCTAGTACTTTTTCAAAAACAATAGGGGACACAAAAGAAAAAAGTGCTGCTGTCTATGTGGTAATAGAAGAAAATGTTGGAAAAGTGTATAATGCATTTGCAAAAATAATGCCGAAAGATCAAAATACTGGAATTGTTGATACAAGTCTGAGTACCACTAACGCGAGTAGTACAGTAGAAATTGCAACAACGACATCTGCCACAACTACAGAAAATATGCTAAAATAGAAAAATTCGTAAGATAAATTAATAGATAAAACTTTACAGGGTGAAAGAAAAACCAAAACAAGAAAGAACTGATGCGGAAAAGAAAGAGGCGATAGCTTTGTCTATTGTTCCTAGATCTCTGGTGACAGAAATGCGTGAAAGTTATATTGACTATGCTATGTCAGTTATTACTGATCGTGCACTTCCTGATGTTCGAGATGGGATGAAGCCTGTGCAGAGAAGAATTCTCTATACAATGCACGAGCTTGGACTTAATCCAGGTGGCAAGACTCGTAAAAGTGCTAAAATTATTGGAGACGTAACTGGTAACTACCATCCACACGGAACAGCTGCTGCTTACGGAGCATTGGTTACATTGGTTCAGGATTTTACGATGAGATATCCACTCGCTATTGGTCAAGGAAACTGGGGTTCAGTTGACGGTGATCCGCCAGCTGCTGACAGATATACTGAGGCCAAAATGTCCAAGATCACAGTAGAAATGCTTCGTGATATTGAAAAAGATTCTGTTGATTTCCGACCTAACTATGAAAACACTAGACGTGAGCCGTCGGTGCTTCCTGCCGCTGTGCCAAACTTAATTTTGAATGGCACTTTAGGTATTGCTGTAGGTATGGCTACAAATATTCCTCCTCATAACTTGGGAGAAATAACCGATGCTATTGTTCATTTGATAGAAAATAAAGATGCTACAACAGAAGACCTTCTTCAATTCGTAAAAGGTCCAGATTTTCCTACTGGCGGAATTATTTTTGGTAAAAAAGAAATGTTGCACGCTTATACACAGGGGCGTGGCGGTATCCTTGTGCGTGGTGAAGCAGAAATAATAGAAGAAAAAGAAGGTTATCCAATCATTATAATCACATCTATACCATATCGTGTTAACAAAGCGGATCTAATAATGTCCATCGCTGATTTGGTACGAGAGAAAAAGCTTGAAGGAATCAAAGACCTTCGTGATGAATCAACAAATGATGTTCGCATTGTTATAGAGCTAAAAAAAGGTAGTTATCCAGAACAAGTTTTGAATTTTCTTTATAAACACACTCGTCTCGAAGAAACATTCCACATGAATCTTGTGGCACTTCTAGACGGAATGCCTCAGACACTTTCTCTAAAAACAATTCTCGAAGAATTTATAAAACACAGAAGAATTGTTATTACTCGCAGAACTCAATTTGAATTAAATAAAGCACTCGACCGTGAACATATTCTAGAAGGGCTTAAGAAGGCTCTCGATGCGATAGATGCAATCATTAAATTAATCCGTGCATCCAAAACAGTAGATGAAGCGCGTAAGAATCTGATGGAAAAGTTTAAGTTTTCTGAGAGACAGGCTACTGCCATTTTAGAACTTAGATTACAAAAACTTGCTAGTCTTGAGCGATTAAAAATAGAAGAAGAATTGGATCAGGTTAGACTAGCAATCAAAGATTTGAAAGATATTCTTGAAAACCCAAAAAGAATTCCAAAAATAATAAAAGATGAGCTCGGCGGTATTCGTGATAAATATGCAGATGATAGACGTACCAAAGTTGTGGCGCATAATGCTAAAACATTTTCAATAGAAGATGTTATTCCTGATGAGGAGAGTGTGCTTGTATATACATCTGGTGGATATATCAAACGAACAGATCCAGAAGAATATCGTAAACAAAAAAGAGGTGGAGTTGGAGTTGTGGATCTGGATACTAAAGAAGAGGATTTTATTACACATCTTGTAACTACAAGTACTCATAGTGATTTATTATTCTTTTCTGATAAAGGTAAGGCGTATCAAATAAAAATGTATGATATTCCTGAAGGCAAGAGGGCTACTAAGGGTAAGTCTGTTATGAATTTTTTGTCACTTCAAAATGATGAAAAGATAACTTCTATTTTACCTATGCCAAAAGATATCAAGAAAGGTGATGGGCAATCATTATTCTTAATTACAAAACAAGGTACAGGTAAGAAAGTTTCTGCAGAGAATTTTAAAGATGTTAGAAGAAGTGGAATTATTGCTATCACACTCGATAAGGGTGACGAATTATCCTCAGCACTCTTTGTAGAAAAAGGAGACGAGGTGGTATGTGTATCATCTGATGGTCAGTCAATACGATTTGAAGAAGGAGAGGTGAGAGAAATGGGTAGAAGTGCAGGAGGAGTTCGCGCAATGAAAATAGATAAAGGAGAGATCGTTGTTGGTGCTGATATAATCAAGAAAGGAATGAAAGATGCAGAAATGCTTGTTATATCTTCAAATGGTTATGGTAAGAAAACAGAAATCAAAGAATTCAAAACACAAGGTAGAGGAGGTAGTGGTGTGAAGGCAATTAAAGTTACAACTAAAACAGGGAATTTAATCTCAGCAAGAATAGTAACAGAAGAAACAGAAGAACTTGTGGCAATTTCTAAAAAAAGCCAGGTGATACGATGTGAGCTCAAAGAAATCCCAACACTCGGACGAGATACTCAAGGAGTGAGAATCATGAAACTAAGAGAGGGAGACACTCTCGCCTCGGTCATCGCATTATAAATGAGGCAAGAATTATCAATTATCAAATTACAATTTTCAATGAATTTTGTTTGGACAACTGATAAATTGAATATTGAATAATTAAAACGAATGTTTTCAAATCCTGAAAAAAATTTAATTCAACTTGGTGTATCAGATGGTATGATCGTTGCTGATTTTGGGGCAGGTAATGGTGCCTATACATGGGCTATGTCCAAGAAAGTTGGGGATAATGGCAAAGTGTATTGCATAGATATTCAAAATGATTTATTAAGCAAATTATCTAAGGAATCTGATGAGGAAGATTTGCACAACATAGAGTTTGTTTGGAGTGATATAGAAAAGGAAAAAGGTAGTACACTCAAGTCGGATTCAGTTGACTTAGTTGTCATTACAAACACATTTTTTCAAGTGGAAAATAAATCTAATGTAGCCCAAGAATCTTTTAGAATAACGCATAATAAAGGCAGAGTATTTTTTGTTGAATGGGCTGATTCTTTTGCTGGCATGGGTCCTCATAAAGATCATATAGTTCCAAAGGAGATGGCTAAAGATTTTTTTGTTAAAGCTGGATTTATTTTTGAAAGAGAAATAGATGCGGGGGATCATCATTACGGGCTCATTTTTATAAAGAACTAGGAAGAGGAATTAAGAATTAAGTATTAGGAATTAGGAATAAATCAAGACAAATAGCACCGCGCCAGAGGCACGGTGCTATTATACTTAATACCTAATTCATAATTCTTAATTCCAAAAATCACCCAGGTGATTTTTCCCTTGTCTATTGTTTTTTTCTAATCTATAATTATCTTTGTGAAAACAAGTGTAACTCAAATGGTGATACTAGGAACTTTTGTATTTTTTTTAGTTGTAGCTGTTTTTATATTTGCAACCTATGGGACTAGTAGTCAAAATGCATCACCTGACCAAATAGAAATTTGGGGGACAATGTCAGAAGGTGATGTTTCAAAAATTTTATCTGGACTAAAAGATAGATATAGAACACAAGCTATTCCAGTTATATCTTACAGGGGAATAAAAAGAGATGAATTCGATAATATTCTAACAGAATCCTTGGCTGACGGAGTTGGACCAGATGTGGTACTCATACCAAATGACCTAATAATTACAAATCAAAAAAGATTAACAACTATTGGTTATGATCTTTTATCAGAGAGAGACTATAAGGATTCTTTTATTGAAGGTTCAGAAATTCTTTTGACTGGAGAAGGTCCTCTTGCTGTGCCTGTTGTTGTAGACCCTTTGGTTATGTATTGGAATAGGGATTATTTAACATCAAAAGGTGTTGCACGTGCACCAGCTACTTGGGAGGAGATGATTTCTATAATAGATAGATTAACAGAAAAAGAAGAGGATAGAAAAATTGTAAAAAGTGCGATTGCTTTTGGAGATTTTGGTAATGTTAAATATGCCAAAGACATACTGCTTATGCTTATTATTCAGTCTGGTGGTAGATTGATCGAACGAGATGAAAAAGATCAATTAGTGAATATGTTTTTGGAGGTTAAAATTGAAGATATTTATCCTTTGTCTAGTTCAATCTCATTTTTTACTCAGTTTTCTGATCCTCTAAAACCAATATATTCTTGGAATAGATCGTTGTCCGATTCAGAGCAAGCGTTTTTGAATGGGGATTTAGCGTTTTATTTTGCTCCAGCAAGTGAGGCTGAGAATATTCGAACCAAAAGTCCGAGTCTGAATTTTGATGTGGCTCCAGTCCCACAACCAAAAAATGGTAAATTCAAAAAAGTTTCAGGACATATCTTTGGATTTTCTATTTTGAATTCATCACAAAAAAAACAGGCTGCTTTTGAGGCAATATCACTACTAACAAATTATGATTCTGCAAAAATGTTTGCTGAACTAACAAACCTTCCTCCAGCTAGAAGGGATTTGCTCCAATCGCCCGCAGGGACCGCATTTGGTGATGTTTTTTGGAGAAGTGCTGTATGGACATTTCCATGGCTTGACCCAAACCCGAGACAAACAGATCAGATATTTGGTGAAGCTATAGACTCAGTGGTTACTGGTAAGTTAAAATTGGAGAACATTTCCGGATTTATAAGTTCAAGGATCGATGAGTTGGTCAGGTAAAAATACAGCTTAGAGGTTTCAGCTGTCAGCTTTTAAGAGATACAAAAAACAAATGCGAAAGACAAAAATAAAATTTAGTAGAAAAATATTAGGGATGATTTTTGTGAGTGCCTTTGTTTTTGGTGGGGTTATGGTTTTACCATCATATTCAATTGGAGCATCAAGTGATCCAACTAGTTCTGATTTTCAGATAGTGCCAACCTGCACGGGTGAGAGCACATTTGAATCCGATGGTACATTAAGTGGTACTACGGGTGAGTGTGGCTGGGCTGACCTAATGACATTAATAAGCAACATTATGGAATTTCTTGTTTACATCGCTGTTTCTATTGGAATTCTCGCTTGTTGTTACGCTGGATTTCTATATGTCACTGCATTCGGAGAATCTGGCAAGATAGAGCAGGCCCACAAAATATTTAGTTCTGCAATGACAGGGTTTTTGATAATTCTACTTGCATGGCTAATTGTTGCTACAATACTTGTAACAATGGGGGTCAGTACTGATTGGACTATTTTGGATACTAGTAGCGTTAAGACGATTACTGGCGGTGATGGTTATGAAGGTGATTAGGATGCGGATTAATAAATTTATTATATAATGTACAAGATGATCAAAGATTTAAAGTTAAAAAACATTAGAACTAGTTTCAAAAAATTAACTATCCACTTAGCAGTCTTTAGCTTTTTGGTAATTGTATTTTCTAAATCAGCTCACAGTGCCTCTCTAGGTACTATTGGTAATCCATTAGATGACACAGATAGTTTGGCTGAGTTTTTTGATGCGATAGTGAGTGTGGCGATAGAACTAGGTACAATTGTCTCAGTATTGGGTATAATGTATGGAGGTTTTCAATATGTGAGTGCTCAGGGTGATGAAGAAAAGTTAGGTAAGGCGCGGAATACTGTGACCTGGGCATTAGTAGGTACTGCTGTGTTATTGGGGGCACGTACTATAATGTCTGTGGTAGAGGATACAGTCAAGGAATTGAATTAGTGAAATATTAATTTATAAATATAAACATGAAGAATCTTTTGCAAAAATTTTTAATCATTACATCAGTATTTTTGTTTATTTTTACTTATTCAACAAATGTTTTTTCTGCTGACACTACCACTTTTTCTATGACTGACTCAACTTTAACTACATATAGTAGTGGGAGCGATTATTCAAGTAGTAATAGTTCGACTTGTACGACTGGAGCAAAGAAAGATTTGACCGAGATTTTCACATATCTACTTTGTGTTATGGATGAAGGAATCATACCGGTGCTTATCAGTATTGGATTAATTATATTTTTAGCTGGGGTAGTCAAATTTGTGACCGCGGGGGATAATGAAGAAAAGCGTCAGGGTGGTAGGCAGATGATGATTTTTGGGATTATAGCATTATTTGTAATGGTTGCTGTCTGGGGATTTGTGAATCTTTTATCAAATACAATTTTTGGTAAAAATTCAGAACTTCAGACAATGCCGAAGAAGTCGTCTTCGTTTTATGCAACAAACTAAAATTAATTTATGAAATATTTAAAAAATGTATTACCTTCTATTACCATCTTAACTTTGGTAATGTTTGCGATGCCAAATTTTGCTTTAGCTGCTGATCCAGATTGTAGTGCGGTAGAGGATAAGGTTGAAAATATAAATGAACTATTTACACTCGCATTATGTACATTAGACGATACAGTGATACCGTTTCTTGTCGGTATTGGTCTTGTTATATTTTTGGCCGGTGTAGTTAAATTCGTTGGTGCAGGGGATAATGAAGAAAAGCGTCAAGGAGGGCGAGATATGATGATATTCGGACTCATTGCATTGTTCGTGATGGTGTCTGCTTGGGGATTTGTTAATATCATATCCCAATCTATTTTCGGAGAAAATGCAGAAATTCAAAGTTTGCCGTCAAAATCAACAACTATTTTTAAGTCAGAATAATTAAATTACAATGAGTTTAAAATTATATATAATTCTGGTTTCGTTCTTTGTTCCAGCAATTGCGTTTGCAGATATACCTACTACTCCAGAAACGATTAGTGATATATTCACTGGGTTCTCAATCGGTAATATGGAAGGGTTAATTCCCTCGCTCATATTGATTGCTGTGGTTACTTTTTTTGCTGGGGTACTTAAATTCGTTGGTGCGGGGGATAATGAGGAAAAGCGTCAGTCCGGGAGACAGGTTATGGTGTTCGGTATAGCTGTACTCTTTGTGATGGTGTCTTATTGGGGATTTGTTAATATTTTGACTGATAGTTTTTTTAATGATGAAAAGGGAATACCTAACTACTTACCAGAATTACTGGATTAAAATATGAAAATAATTTATTCATTACTATCTTTTTTTATAGCTTTATTTCAATACACTGTTAGTTATGGTGCTGATGATTCTAGGTATATAAGTTCAAAACCATCAACACCTACTAATTTTAGCGAGTTGGCTTGCATAGTTATTAAATTATCTCTAGATTTCATACCTTATCTTGTTGTTATTGCTGTTGGTGCATGGATGATGGGGCTTATTGGTTATGTGGGCAATGGTGATAATGAAGAAAAGAGAGCAGAGGGTCGTAAGATGATGATTTACGGGATTGCTGGTTTTTTCTTCATGGTGAGTATTTGGGGAATACTTAGTTTGTTTACTTATAGCTTTGGTATACCGTTATATATTCCACAATTTGAGTCCGACAGCAGTTTTTCTTGTAGTTAATAATCCATTCAAATTTGTTGATATTTTTCCACACGTAGCTGGCATTTAAATTTAAAGTTATATATAATTATAGGAGGATCGCGAGATCATTTATTCACTAAGTTTTAATAAAATATTTTATGGATTTTAGTACTATATCTAATGGTTTGGAATCGGTTACTGATTTAATAAATAGACTGATACCTATAGTTATTTCTATAGCACTCCTATTGTTTCTTATTGGTATCGTTCAATTCGTTACAGCGGGTGGTGATGAAGAAAAGCGTGCGGCCGCAAGAGGAATGATTATTTTTGGTATTATTGCATTGTTCGTGATGGTGTCTGCTTGGGGATTTGTAAACATTCTTACAAAGACATTCTTTACTGGTAGTAACCTTTCGGCTCCTGATTACATTCCTCACTCAGTGGAACAATCTAGTGGTGCAAGTACAGCTAAATAGTTTTTAAAATTATTATGACTAATTTAGCAGCCTCATCGGGTACAGAATTAGTTCAAAAGATAAGCGGGATCATAGTGAACCCGCTTATCGTTGTTATGTTTACCTTTGCTCTAGTTTTGTTCCTCTGGGGTGTTAGGGGTTATATATCAGGTGCGGATAACCCAGAAGCTCGTGCTAAAGGTGCCCAGCATATTCTATGGGGAGTTATCGGGATGGCTATTATGTTTATGTCTTTTACTATCGTTAGAATTGTGCTCGATACTTTCGGACTTCAGGATGATCAGACCGAGGAAGACATAAATAATGTTTTGAAACAGCAATAAAACGCAAATGTTTTTAACAGCCGTAAAATTTCTTCGAAATTTTACGGCTGTTTTTAATATAAAAAATGCGCGCAAGCCTGAAGCCTGCGCGCATCGTTGTTTGTTTTCACATTCCTCCACCTTGCCAGTACCTGACGGTCCTGGTTTCAGTGATCCGCTTGGGTGGCGTGAGGGTTAAGGTAAACCCTCGATCCTTTTCTGGATCCTTGCCTTTAGGCCAGAAGAGGCCACGGATTGTTCCAATTTGATTTGGCACATACCCGTCCTCCTCATGAGAGATCTGGATTTTACCACCAATCACTTCCTCCTCGTTGCGGATGCAACTCCATGTCCCAAACCTACCTCCGAAGTTGTGGATGAACAAGACTTTGTCTCCATGCGGATCGCGTAAGGTACTTTCAAGTGGCAGAAACCCTTCAAAAGACCCAAAACCCTTCATGGAAACCACGAAGTCCCAATCATCCGACCTACTTTTCCTATCACCCTTGTAGTTGACGAGTCTGTTTTTCTCGTCTCTGATTTCAATGGTGTACAGGACCTCCGTTGGTCCGAAGACCTTGGGAGGGGGAGGTGCTGGTTTGTTTTGGAAATGTCCCGCAATGACTGTTACCAGCCAGATTGCAAAGCATCCCCAGAACACCTTCCAGAAGTTGTCGATGATCCAGGACCAGAGATCGTGAGCTTTTGAACCCACGGTTGAGAGTGCGGAGGGATGGTCATCGGTGGTCTGGTTGCTAGGAGGATTTGATGAGATCCTCTTTGCATACCAAACGATTAGGAGCAATGGAATTGCAACTACAATCCCAACTATCAGTACTATCAGTGCAATTGCTTTCATGATTCGCTTTTTTCAGGTTGCTTGCTTTTCGGTTTGATCATTGCCATGAACTCGCCACCGAGTGCAGTGACATTGGTTTTCTGGAGGGCCATTGAGAGTTGGTAGGTGGTAAATTCCTCTGAACCCAACTCACTTTTCAACATTGAAGCCCTTGCTAGCTCGACGTCACCGCCAAATTTTGCAAGTAATGACTTCCACTGAGCAGTATAGACTTTTTGCAGTGCTTTTGCGGCCTTGGCCTTAGCTTCTGCTATAGTCACTTCTTTCTCAGCTTCCGCTTTCTTGAGATCTTGCTCACGCAAAATCCCAACTTCTCTGGCCTCGATTGCTTTGGGGTCCTCGAGCAGTTTTGTAAAAGCATCGTCCGCTTTCCAATCCCACTCAACTATTGTTACTGGTTTGATGTTCACTCCGAGATCGAGGCATCCTGGGACACCATCCTTAAGGTCTTGCTCAGCCTCATCTTGTTTAGTTCCAAGGATTAGACTGAGAAGACTGTATCTTTCGAATACTTCACGAACTCTCCTTTCAATCCTGGTGTTGATGACTTTGTAAGCTTGACCGCCCTGTCCATACCATGTGAGATATGGAATGACGACTTCAATTTCTGCCATAACCAATACCGACACTTTCTTCGTATCAGTTGTGTCGATGTTCTCCACCAACACATACATAGGGAATGACAGGTACAAATTGTGAATTTTTTTCTTTTTGTTCACAATCCAGCTTTCCAAAGGATCACTTTCTTTTCTGTTTGGATTCATTCTGACTGTGTCGATCTCTTTTTCCGCAAATCTAGTCACGTTCGGAGCATCGAATCCAAGCCAAGTAAAACCACGTCTACTCAGCCAGGTTGTTTTTTCTGTACCAGTCATCGAGACTATTCTTGCTTCTTGGTCCTTGGATGATAGGGTAAAACCTGCTTTGTTGATTTTTCCATACTTGAAGACGCTGGAGACAGTGATTGCTGCCCAAGTGAATTCTGGAATGATTCCAACAAATTTCTGCTTTTCAGCGAAGTGTTTCAGGATTTTTGGAATTGCCCGGAAGTACGCATACCAACCAAGGAACGCCAAGAAAGGTATCATTGCTAGCACAAGTAGTATCTGGAGGATCGGGAGGATAAACTCCCATGTTGAAATGATTGTGTTCATAGATTGTTTGTGTGAAAACTTGTCAAAGAGCTACCTCATCATGAGGTATAAATGGACGACGCATGCCGTACACCTTGCCCTCAAACGAGTTTAATTTTGCTACTTTAATTGTAGCACACTTTTTACAAAAAAGCAAGGGTGTGTTGTGGTGAAATACGTTGGTAAATAAGGGGATTTAAAAGGCCTAAATGCTTAAAATTTTAAATATTTAAATGTGGAAGGGGGGGGCTAGAGAGGAGACTTGGTTCCAGATAATTAAATTTTTAAATAAGCTGGAGAGGAGACTCAGCCACAAATAAAATTTTTAAATCCTTAAATCCTTAAATACAATCTGGAGAGGAGAACTCGACCATTACATGGTCAGTACCCCGATTGGAGATTTTCATCGTTTTGGTAAACTCGAAAATCTGCTCAATCGGGCTTCGAGTCTCCTCACGAAAGTGCGTTTAGCACTTTCTTCCAGCAAAACAAAAACCGCTTTCGCGGTTTTTCTTGTGCTGGAGAGGAGACTTGAACTCCTAACCCTTGCGGGACTAGTTCCTAAGAC
>CAZOAK010000022.1:0-14359 GCA_964577785.1 uncultured Candidatus Saccharibacteria bacterium
AAGCTCTATTTTGTGGAACAGAAGGTGTATCTTTAGGTGAAGTTTTTGGAGAAAATAAATCTTTTACAGCTTCTTTGGTAAATTCTTTTAAAGTTTTACTAAAATGTCCCATGAGAGTATGGCGCACATCGAGCGCCTTAGAAGAACTGCCTCCCCTCTCTAAATCACGGAGAGCTTCACTATAATGCTCTAAATATTTTTGATTATCTGGTCGAATAACAAACTGAATTGATGCGCCCTCACCATCACGGTCTATTTTTGAGAAAGTATTCAAGATAATATTCAACGGATCAAAATCAAACTTATCATACATTTTGATTGGGAAAATAGGATTTCCTTGAATCTTACATTCCATAGTAATGGTTGAACCATCATAGTTAAATATATTGTAGTCATCTTTTTTCTCAAAAATTTTGGCTTTTGGGAAAATAGACAAAATTTGTTTTTCAAAAAGATGTGTCATTTCATCTGGTACACCGACATAAAATACTGATTCCAAAGAACCTTCAGGGTTAGCTATTTCAATAGAAAAAGATTCATCATTTTGATTCACGGCAGAAATCATCCCTGCGTAAAATTGCTCCATACCAGAAATGAGTTCTTTCAGAGCCTTAGTCTTTTCTTCTTCTTTATCTTCAGTCGGTAGAGAAACTTCAAACAAAGTGTGCTTTAGAGATTTGGTATATTTTTCTTTACCTTTTATATCATTCAAGGGCATCCCGGATTTAACATATTGAACCAAAAATCTGTGAAAATCATCTTCTAGATGAGGATTCCCCATAAGAGTAAGCATTTCAAGGGTATTTCTGAGACCTTTTGAGGTCAAAATTCCTAGCAACTCTTCAATCTTGGTATCATGATTTTCTGGAGCCAACTCCAAAACTATCTCCTTTTGATGCTGTGTCAACATTTTGTGACCCTTGGCCAATACTTCATCAGGGTTAGATTTAGCATACTTACGAATCTCTTCCCGTATAACACTCTCCCTATCCACACTTTGAAATGAATCAATATACTTCTTCTCTTGATTTAAAACTTTGGCACGCAGATATTCTATCTCTTCTTCAGGTGAAGAAAATTTGTGCACTTCATTTGTTTTTAGATTTTCTGCCATTGAGTAAATTATACCGCGTTAAATGCAGTACGCCAAACAATATATGCAAAAGCACCGAGGCTTTGCCTCGGTGCTTTTTTTACTTTTTCTTTTTACCTTTTACTTCCCTCTATTTATTCTGTCACCTCCTCATCCTCAGATACCTCCTTCTTCACCGGAGCTTTCGGCGCTGGAGCTTTTTCTTCTTCTCTTGTCACCGGTCCTACATTTATAAGTTTATTTTTAGTTGGACTATAAATCAAAGCCAAATTCTGATATACGAGTACATAATCACCATTCTCTGCATCCTTAAAGAAAGGTTGTAGCGGTCGAAGCTTTTCTACATCTTGAACAACCACAATCTGAGGAGTTTCTTCTGGCAAAAGAATCAGTTTTGAAACTTTAGAAATTATTTTATTAGTCTCATCCGCAGCAATTTTTTGCTGGTATGTTGGATCCTTTAATTTATATAGCTCATATTGTGAATATATAAGCCCTCCGAGAGTTGCAAGAAAAATTAAAACAAAAATTAGTCTACCTAACTTTCTTTTCTTTGGTAATTTAGCCGGAGACGCAACCGCCTCACCACTTTCATTTATTCTAACTTTTTCCATATAAATTATTTTATTAATTATTAATTATTATTGATGCTTATAATAATACAGTATTTTTAAAAAATAAAAAGCAACAGTGCATTTAAATTTCAACCGTCAACTCTGGTGCTGACACTTGTTCTGGTTCAGGCTCTGGATCAGGTGTTGGCTCAACTTCAGGAGCTACTTCTGGCTCAGGTTCTGGAGTTGGTTCGACTAAAACATTCTGCTCCTCAGAATGTTCGCCCGACGATTCGACCTGCGAATCGTTTAGGGGTTCTGGCTCAGGGATTATTTCAAGATCCGGTTCTGGAGTTACCTCAGGTTCTAAAATTACTTCTGGTTCAGGTGTTGGAGTTGGTTCTGGTGTTACAGTTATCCCTCCCCCATTATTCAAAAGTATTTGTTTGAATTCTTCTTTTGTAACACACACATCATCCACACAGACTTCATTTTGAACTGAGAATTTACCGTCACTGAACCAAGCAAGAATAGAATCCAATTGTATCTTTAATTCTTGCACCGCCTTCACCACCACAGCCACCAAGTTACCATAAGAAATTCCTTTGGAACCTTCTTCCCCTGCCACAACTTCTGGAATGATTGATTCTACCTCCTGAGCTATGAATCCAACTCTCTTTAAATCAGTATTTTTCATAGTGTAAGAACGAGGGTTAAGTTTCATCAAATCTTCTAACCCGTATGACAAATCTTCAATGTTATCTTTGTATGTTCTATCTGATGCGTTGGTCCACTCTCCTGCTGCATTTAGAGTTGCTGTGTTTAATGTTCCCCCTGTATCTCCTCCATAGAAACTCATGATTCCTGATGTGTTCATGAATATAGAACGGAAGTCTGTATTACCCGTTTCTGCAATCCAAAGACCGCCAGCGTTAGTATTGGCAGACTGAGTTATAGAAAGTTTTGCTGAAGGTGTGGTAGTGCCGATACCCACATTATTACCAAAATAATTTTTACCGCCAGATGAATATATGGCATACCCAGAAGAATTACCTTGCGTCGCTTGTAATGCAAATCCACTACTAATATTAGAATACCCAGATACCCCGACATTACCAGAACCGTAGACACCAATAGAACCCCCTCCCGCATTATTTATTGCTTCTCCATAAATACCGTAAGTATTTCCAGTTTCACTTTGACCATCACCTTTGGCGTAAATTCCATAAGTATTTTCACCCCAACCAGTTCCAATAAACCTTCCAGCGGCCGTGTTAGCAGTATCATCATTATATATATAAGAATATACACCATTAACAGGCGTCGAAACACTTGATAATGAATAATCAATAGTTAATTTAGTATTAGTTTGTGTCGAAGTAGTTCCAACTCCCAAATTACCGTTGTTTTTGATAATGAAGCTTGTTGCAGTAGAAGAACCTACAACAAATGATGGTCCTGAAATTCCGTTTGGATTTACTGAGAGTTGACCCCATGGAGTTGTGGTGCCGATTCCAATTTTACCCGTAGAAATTGTAGTTCCTGTTCCATCTAGCCCTGTACCGAAAATTAGGTTTCCAATACTCAACTGATTGGAGCCAGTAGATGAAGGCGCATCAATCTGATTACCGATAAATATATTGCCTGAACCAGCAGTTAAGTTGTCAGCAACAGTATAACCAATACCTATGTTATTTGAACCATTACCAGAAGCACCAAGAGAATAATAACCAATACCAACATTGTTTGATCCTGTATTTAAAGTCAATGCGTCTCGTCCAACTCCAACGTTTAAATCTCCATTATTTACTTGGAGAGCTTGATAACCGATAGCAGTGTTAGAACCTCCTGATGTACCGGCGCCAAATGCAGTATATCCAATCGCTGTGTTAGCAGTACCCGAAGTCAATGAATCCAAAGCTTGATATCCAATTCCAACATTGTATGTTCCTGATAAAGTAAAGTTTCCGGCAGTTACACCAGCAAAGAAGTTTGTATCTCCACCATATGTATGCATCAATCGATCGGTTCCAGAATATAAAACACCTATTGATGAAGAAGTTGTCTTTGGCATATACAAAGCGGTCGTAGACGCTGATCCGTTTACTTCAAATTTGTAGTTTGGACTTGTAATACCGATGCCAATTTTACCCGTAGAAATTGTAGTTCCTGTTCCATCTAGCCCTGTACCGAAAATAAGATTACCAATAGTCATTTGGTTACTAGCAGTGTTTGATGGGAGCCCTACTGAGTAACCAATCGCTAAGTTGTTTGAGCCAGATGAAAGACTCTGCCCTGTCTCATATCCAATCAAAATATTATTTGAACCGCTCACATTTAGACCGGTGTTTGCCCCGCCGATCGCCACATTGTTATTTCCGGTGCCGTTATATCCTAAAGCGCTGCTACCAATCGCCACATTACCGCTTCCACCTGAAAGAAGTCCGAGAGCTCCGTGACCTATCGAGGTGTTGTAATCCCCACCAGAGAGATACTGAAAAACATTTGTGCCAAATCCAATGTTTCCACTAGCACCGCTAGAAGAAAAATTTCCTGCATTAATACCAAAAAATAGATTATCTTCATAAGTATGAATTCTCACAGTCCCGATATTCAGGGTACCTACGGCAGCGGCAGTAGTTCTCGGCATGTACAAAGCAGTTGTAGAAGCTGATCCGTTTACTTCAAGTTTGTATGCGGGGCTTGCGATACCAATTCCAACTTTTTCAGCGGTTGAAATAAATACAGTTGAAGTCCCAACCGCAGTATCGGTGCCAGAGAAATATGCAAGCTGTCCGGTAGAGCCTGTGAGACTTGAACCTCCGCCTCCACTTCCTACACAAACACCGTTCACCGCAAAACACCCGGCTGCTAAATTAATTCCCCCGGTTGAAGAAAATGTAGAAGTTGCAGTAGAGAAATTAATTCCGTTTGTGTTTCCGACTGAAAGTAATGAGCCGGGAGTTGTTGTGCCGATGCCGACGTTGCCTGAGCTTAAATAAGTCATTATTGTTCCAGTAGTAGTTGGATCCCAAGCTCCTCCCGCAGTAGAAGTCAGACTAACAACACTCAGAGCATTTCCGCCCGAAGATATGTTCATACCCATTCCAGTATTAGGATTATCATCGTTTGTTGTTGCTCCCCACACATTTCGAGGACCAGTTGATCCGCCCCCAAACACCGATCCACCATTTAATGCACCACTTGAATTTACTGCACCACTAATAAATCGTCCAGCTGTAGTTATGAAATTGTCGCCAGTCGATATAGCCCCGGCGGCTGTCATGGTTCCACTAACACTCAGCGTCCCTGTCGCTGTAATATTTGTTGAAGTTAAATTCCCATCAAAATATCCACTGCCTGCCACACCAAGTTTTGTAAATGGAGTTGTTGTGCCGATGCCGAGATTACCCTCATATGTAAGCCGCATTTTTTCATCTGAAACAGCTGCCGATCCACCATCTAATGCGCCATCTACAGCAAATCCAAGATCACCTCGCCCCCAATCATCGCTAGTTCTCTGAAGATGATATATCGCAGATTTGAATACACCATCACCATTACTGGCACGGGTCGAGAATCCAACACCCGCCATTCTGTTTGCAGAATCTGCTCCCGCGCTAACAAGGAGAGCGGCTATATCACCACTAGTGCTCCCTTGAACTTCTAATTTTTGATGCGGGTTTGTCGTGCCGATGCCGACGTTGCCATCTGCTGCAATTCTGAGTATTTCGCTACTGTTATTCCAGAATCCATAGCCTCCTGCCTGTGATTTAAAACCTACACCAACACCACTGTAAGGAAACATTCCATAATTTAAAGCAACTGGGGGTGAGGCCTGTCCAACTCCACTCATATTTAAATATCCACCAGAAGCTCCATCATTGATGACTAAGTTTGCCACAGTGGCAGTCCCCGTCGCAGTAATATTTGTTGCCGTCAAATTTCCATCAAAATATCCGCTTCCAGCGACAGAAAGTTTAGCGAATGGAGTTGTTGTGCCGATGCCGACGTTGCCATCTGCAGTAAGTCTCAGCCCTTCGGTCAAAGTGCCAGCGCGTAAAGTCGAAAAGTACAAATCTCCAGAAGCAGGACTGCCAGTAACAGTGAGTAAACTTGTGATTGCACCTGTTTGAACTTCTCCATTTCCACCTGTTACAAAAGTCATCCTGTTTCCTGTACCAACAGAACCTCCGGTATTGTTTAAACTAAATGTGTTGACGATTGTTGCATCAGAACTCTCGTGTATCTCGAGTTTTGTTTGGGGAGTTGATCTACCAATTCCAACAAGACCTGTACCTGTAATTCGAATGCGCTCGGCATTCAAATTGGCGGCATCATTGTCTCCTGCGCCTCCAACTCTAAATGATAGGTACTCATTACCCCAAGCACCACCATTGTAGCCAGCGATAATATCAGCTGCTCGTCGTGGAGCACTATCTCCTGTTCCTTGAAAAGTTGGGTAGAAACTGATGCCTGCACGCTCACCTTGAGCTAGCCCTTCGGTTATTAATCTCAAAGTACTTGAGCCCGCCTCTCCTGCCTGTGCAGTAATAGAAGACATTCCTATGACATCAAGTTTGTATGAAGGACTCGCAGTACCGATGCCAACGTTACCAGCATTATCAATTCTCATTCTCTCGGTCAAGTCCCCATTCCATCCTCCTCCAGCAGGCTTAGTACTGAATGCTAAGTATCCATCATAAGAGCTTCCATAAGTACCGGAGATTGAACCCGCAGCATTAGCTCCAGTTAAGTTTTGTGATCCAAAATATAAAGTACCTGTTGCTCCTGGAACAGCAGCAACACCGATACGTACTCCTTCGCTTGTATTGTTACCTATATCCAGTTTGTATAACGGACTCGCAGTCCCAATCCCCACATTTCCTCCATTTGTCACCACAAAATTTGTTGCAGTTGAAGAACCGACGACGAATGATGGACCTGAAATTCCGTTTGGATTGACGGAGAGAAGTCCATATGGAGTTGTGGTGCCGATGCCGACGTTGCCAGTCCCAACCAATGTAAGTGGGGTCACCTTGGTGCTTCCATCCCCATTATCCAACCTAAACTGAATTATATTTAAGGCTGCCGTACTATCCTGTTGAGCATAGATACTACTTGTATAACTAGAAGCATATCCAGCCTGACTGAATCGCAAAGCTTCGACTAGAGTAGATGCTACTCCGTTATTAATATTTATTGTTCCTGTAGTTTGTAGCTGTGTTACAGGGCTCGCGGTGCCAATCCCCACATTCCCTGCAGTCGAAATAGATATCGTAGAAGTCCCGACTGCAGCATCAGTGCCAGAGAAATATGCGAGCTGTCCAGTTGAACCTGTAACAGAAGAACCAGAAGTAATTCCAAGTGATGAAGTAGCAACTAAATCATAAGTTCCAGAAGAATTACCCATGAATAATTGTCCGTAAGTTGGAGCAGTAGTTAATCCTGTTCCTCCGTTTGCTATAGCCAAAGTCCCAGCGAGAGTTAGAGTACCTGATGATGTAACTGGTCCTCCTGTGAATGTAAGACCAGTAGTTCCTCCTGAAGCATCAACACTTGTAACACTTCCCGATGACCCTCCAGATCTATCAGTTGTTTTGTAAATACTTTCTGATGTACGGTATTCCGAACGATTGATTAATCCTTTTAAATATTCTACGGATGAAGCATTGAGAGATACTAATTCTGCTCGTAGAGAGTCTAGAGAATTCAAACTGTATACAGGATAAGAAGATCTTTCGATGATTCTCTCTGTGATTGTGTTAGTGCCTGGGAGAGCCACACTTGTGTTTGTATTTGTTCTGCTTACATTTGGTTTTGGATCAACAAAGTTGCTACTGATGTTTGAGTTAGGAGTTTTGTCTGTAAACAATGGAACTAGTGGATCAGAAAGTTTGTCCATGAATGATTTAAAGAATGACCCGACTCCCGCTACTTGCTTTGAAGTATCTGTAACACTACTTGCCACAGTGTTTACAAAAAAATCTTGTACATCAAGCAAACTATTTGAAATTAATTTGGATGCAGTGTAGAGATTTGCAACACCTTGATATCCCGCACTACCGAGTGCAACAGTCGCTTCATCAAAATTCTTATCTACAACATCAAACATTTTTTCAAGAGAAATGAACGAGTTACCCAAAGCGTCACCAGTTCTAGTCAGAGAATATTCTGATGCTTTGAGGACACTGTTTCCAACAACTGAATAGATATTCAAAACTTTGTTTGGTAGATTTTTGAAAGCAGTAAAATCGAAGTTGATATTTTTGGTTGCCCCGTATCCTGAAGCTACAGAATTTTTAGAATTAGTTTCTTCTTTTTCAATAGAATCACTTTTTGAAAAACTGGATATCGCTGAACTAGCCGAAGCCACAACCCCACCCCAACCTTCCCCAGTTCGAGCAATTGAATATTCAGTTGAATCCATTGCACTGCGACCCAAAGATACAATTCCATTCAAAATAGAATCTGATGCAGTATAGGTAAGATCAAAAGCGCCCTTTAAAATACTAGATGTTTCGCTGGCGAGAGGACTATAAAACTTAACCACACCCTTAACACGATCAACTGTTTCGTCGACAAGAGAATCGGTAGAATTAACATAAAAAGAAGTGAAATTTGAGACAGTGTCAGAAACGATGCTTGCATTAACGCTCGCAGGCAAAGATGCAAAAATCAGTGATAAAATAGAAAAAATAATTGTGCGTGAAAAAACTCGCATTTGGAGTAATTTTACCATATAAAACAATAGTTTTTTAAGAAAAAACTGTGTATAACCTAGTATATAGTAGCAAGAAACTAAAAAGGAGAGATTTTGAGTGAGAAGTATTTAAAAATTTAAGTAAAAAAATTAAATAGTTAAAATTTCTGCGCCGTTTTTGGTAACAACAATTGTATGTTCAAAATGTGCACTTCTTTTACCGTCAGCAGTCACAACTGTATATCCGTCATTAAGAAAATTAACTTTACCCGTACCTTCATTTAACATTGGCTCAATAGCCAAGACCATTCCCTCTTTTAGAACCACACCTTGTCCCCGCATTTTGAAATTTGGAATAAACGGATCTTCATGTTGAGAATACCCAACACCATGACCACCAAGATCTTCTGCTGGAGAAAATTTATATTTCTTTGCAACCTTTTCTATCATGACTCCAATACTTCCAGTCGTTGCACCATCTCTAACAACTTTGATCGCCATATTTAAAGCTTCTTTTGTTGCCTTTAATAATCTCTTAGCATTCTCATCTATCTCTCCACAACCCACAGTAATAGCGGAATCAGTATAAAGACCCTCGTAGCAAATGCCAGTATCAATAGTTACAATGTCTCCATTTTTTAAAATTATAGAATTTTCATTTGGTATCCCATGAACCACAACATCATTAACAGAAACACAAAGTGCGGCTGGGAATGCACGTGACGCTCCATGAGGAGTGTATTTTAGAAACGCTGGTTTAGCCCCAGCTTCCTCAATTTTTTTCCTTCCCATATCTTCTAGATATTTTGTCGATACACCCTCTCTTACCTCTCCTGCCAAGAATTCCAAAATATCGTGAAGGATTTTTCCCCCTTTTTTTAATCTTTCTATTTCTTCTTTAGTTTTGATTGTGACCACAAAAATTAGTTGGCAAGCTAGTCAGGTAGTAAGTTTGCCAGGAAAATTAGAGTTCTAGGACTTTTTTTATATCCGCGTGAACTTCATCAATGTGCTTTTCACCTTCAACTGTATAAATTCTGTAACCTTTTTCTTTAAGTAAAGCTAAAGCAGGTACAACATTCTTCTCATATTCTTCAAAACGATTAGCAATTCCCTCGTCGGTATCATCATGTCTACCACGATCCCTTAATCTCCTAATTGCCTCTTCTTTTCCGATATTTAAATAAATAATCTCAATGTTTTTTCTTCCATAAAATGACATGGCAGATTCAAACACAGGGACCTGCTCTAGTGATCTTGGGAACCCATCAATAATTAAATGGTCATCTGAGGTTTGCAATTCTCTAGTTACCACGTGGGCAAACATGGTAGCGACAAGAAAAAGTGGCAATAAATTACCCCTATCCAAGATTTCCTTAGCTAAAGTATTAGAATATCCCTTTTCACTGACGAATTGTCTAAATTCATTACCTGGATACGCGTAAACAACATTCGCACCATCACGACGCTTGAGGTCTTCTTTTAGAAGAGCCACTTGCGTACCTTTACCTGCCCCAACGTTACCAAAAAATAAATATGTTTTTGCACTCATATTAGCCATAATAGCCGAAAATGCCCTAAATCGCAAATAGAAATTCAAGCTTAGAAGCTTAGTGCCTGCCTGTCGGCAGACAGGCTTAAGAGCTTAGAAGTAAAATACCGCAGCTTCGCTGCGGTATTTTGTATTTAAGTATTTAAAGCTTTGAAGCTGCTAAGCTTCTCCCTTCTTCTAAGCTTACCTCTAGTACTCTCTCATCGCCACCTGTGCGTCGATCTTCTTTATAAGATCAAGAATAACAGAAACAGCAATCAAAAGCGCAGTACCTCCAACAGCTACAGATGTAATATTAGTTAATGCCTTAACTATAAGCGGCAAGACAGCAATAAATCCTAGAAATAGCGCACCTACAAGAGTTATACGAGTAAGAACCTTGCCAACATATTCTGAAGTAGAAATTCCTGGACGAATACCTGGGATAAATGCGCCGTTCTTCTGCAAATTCTCAGCAATCTGATGTGGATCAAAAGTAATAGCAGTATAGAAATATGTAAAGATAAATACCAATAGGAAATATGTGATCGCATAAACCCATCCATTAGCAACCCATGACAAAAGCGTTTCTGCTAAACTCTGAATAGTTGGATTTGATACTGCTCCTTTTATAACATTCAAAATCATCTGAGGAAAAAGAAGTATCGATAGTGCAAAGATAATTGGAATAACTCCCGCTTGGTTAAGACGTAGTGGAAGGTATGTAGAAATCCCACCGTATACACGATTACCTCTCACACGCTTAGCATAAGTTATAGGAATAGGTCTTTCTGCTTCTGTTATAAACACAACAGCATAAACAATAAAAATCGCTACAACTCCAAAGAAAATATATGAAAGTAGTTTTGATGAATCATAAGTGAATATAATCTGACTGATACTTGTTGGGAGTGACGCAACGATACCTCCAAAAATAATTAGAGAAACACCATTACCAATACCAAACTCGGTAATGAGCTCACCAATCCACATCAAAAGCACAGAACCAGTAGCTACGACAAGTGTATTAATCACTAATTGAAATGTATTCAAATCACCTACCACCCCCTGCTTTTCAAGAAGGATTATAAAGCTGACAGATTGTAGTATTGCAAGTGGAATCGATATGAGTCTGCCATATTGACTGAATTTCTTTCTTCCAGCCTCACCTTCTTCTTGGTACATAGCCTTAAGACGTGGAAACATCATAGTACATAACTGCATTATGATAGAACCTGTAATATAAGGACCTACTCCAAGCATTACAATAGAAAGGTTTGAAAGTCCTCCTCCAGAAAACACATTGAGCAAACCAAAAAATTGGTTACTTCCAAAAAATTGCGCGAGTTTCACTGGATCAATCCCTGGAATTGGAATAGACGCGAGAACTCTGAATAATGCCAACAACAATATAGTTACAATAATACGATTTCGTAAAACCTTGTCACCAAATACTAGTTTAATTTTTGAAAATATTCTATCCATAAATTTAATTTAACAATTATCCAAGTATCAAGTCTTCAATTGGATTCGATTTTTGAATTAATTGAGAATTGATAATTGTAACCCTGTCTGCCGACAGGCAGGTTGAATAATTACTTTATTGTTCCTCCCGCTTTTTCTACAGCATCCTTTACTGATTTTGTAACCGGAATCCCAGAAATAGTTATTTTTTTAGAAATTTTTGTATCTTTCTTATCTCCCACAATTTTTACCTTTGGGTTTCTACCCTTGTATATACTGACTAATTTAGATTTGACGAGAGATGTGATTGTTATTTCTGATCCATCTTCAAAATTCTTTTCAATATCAGAAAGAATAATTGGAAGTGGTTTCACTTGTATTGTATTAAAAGCATAACCACGAAGTTTTGGGAGCTTCTTGATTCTGTCTCGAATTTCTGGACGAATTTTACGCCCAGAACGTGCACCCTGACCCTTTGTTCCACGCCCAGCAGTCTTACCACGAGTACCTCCACGGCCTACCTGGATTTTCTTTTTGTTTTTTGTTTTTCTTTTTAGTTCGTGAATTTGCATGAGAGTGATTTATAATAATAAAATTATGCTGTTACTGTTTCTGATTCTTTTTTAACACTTTCTCTTGGAGCTTTAAGTGAAACAAGTGCCTTAATCGCAGCTTGAGCAGAGTTTAATTTGTTCTTTGAAGGAGAACGTAGTTTTGCATTAATATCTTTAAGTCCTGCAAGCTCAATAACATCACGTACAGATGAACCTGCAATAATACCTTTACCACGAGCTGGCTGAATGTGCACAACTGCACTTTTGAACTTTGCCATAACTTCATGAGGGATAGACATAGACTTTGTAGTCTTAACAATTATTGAATGTTTCTTTGCATCTCGAACAGCCTTATCAATCGCAAGAGATGTGTCTCCAGCCTTTCCAGTACCTACTCCTACCATTCCCTTTTTGTTACCTACAACAATCGCAACAGAAAAACTAAATCGTCTTCCTCCTGAAGATACTCGAGTAACACGTCTTATATTTAAAATCTTTTGATCAAATTCTGGTTTTGCTCTAGGCTCACGTCTTGGCTTTCTATCATTTTTTCTACTATCGTTTCTATTACCACCAAATCTTGAATTAGTAGCACCTACACCAGCAGAAGAAACCTCATTTGTTGTTTGTTGAGTCACATCAACAGGCGCACTCGCAATATCCGCAGTGACTGTGCCTTCTTCAATTTTTTGTGTATCGTCAGTCATAATTATTATTTAAAATTCTAATCCAGCACTTCTCGCAGAATCTGCAAGCGCACGAACTCTACCTGTATAAATATATCCACCCCTGTCAAAAACTACTTTTGAAATTTTCTTTGCTTTTGCTTTTTCTGCAATATCCTTTCCTACCATTTCTGCCTGATTTGCCTTTGTTTTACCATCTAATTTCATACTTGATGATTCTACAATAGTAACACCCAAATCATCATTGATTACCTCGGCATAGATGTATTTATTTGATTTAAAAATTGAAAGACGAGGTCTTTCTGCAGTACCAAAAACCTTAGATCTGATTCTATTTTTTCTTACTTGTCTTTTAATTGTTTTTGGTGATGTTTTCATTTTTTTATCTTAATTCACTTTTATGCTGATTTCTTTCCCTGTTTCATTGCAACATAGTCTCCTTCATATCTTATACCCTTACCTTTATATGGTTCTGGTTTATTTAAATCTCTTATTCCTGCTGCGAATGCACCGACAACCTCTTTATCAATACCAGAAATTGTGATTATGTTCTTTTCTACAAGTGCAGTGATTCCTGCTGGAACTTTAACAATAACAGGATGAGAAAATCCTAAACCAAATACGATTTCCGTTCCTTTTAATTCTGCCTTATACCCAATACCTTCGATTTGAAGTTTCTTTGAAAATCCTTTTGTCACCCCCTCTATCATATTACCAATATGAGATGCGTATGTCCCCCAAAGTGCTGAAAGGTTATCTCTAGTTTTTTTGATTTCAACCTGAATAGTCTCACCTTCTATTTTAACAGAAAGTCTAGGATCAATAGAACGAGTAAGCTCACCCTTAGGACCTTTGATAGTGATTGAATTACCCGACAGATTCGCAGTTACACCAGATTCTATTTTTATTAATTTTTTTCCTACTCGTGACATATAATTATATAAATTTAACAATATTCAATAATCCAATATTCAATTGGGATGCGTTATTCTTTTCTGTTTTGATTGTTTTGTATTTCATTGAAAATTGTTATTTGGACAATTGATTATTTTTCAAAATTACCAGATTTTGAATAGTGCTTCTCCTCCAACTTTTGCCTTCTTTGCTTCTTTGTCAGACAAAATACCTTTTGGAGTAGACAATACTAATGTACCGAAACCATTTCTAACTGATTTGATTGCTTTTGAAGGAAGATAAACTCTCTTAGAAAGTTTTGAAATTCTATAAACTGATTCTACTTTTGGAGTATTATCATCATTATAAGCAAGCTCAATATCAACTGTCTTAACAACTGTTTTTCCAACCTTTGAAAAAGATTTTATATAACCTTCCTTTTGTAGCAGAGTCAAAATAGCATCAGTAAGCTTAGAATATGGTGCAGTTACAACACTTTTACGCGCCATGCCACCATTCTTAATCTTTATTACCAAGTTTGCAATACGGTCGTTTACCATGATGATTTTTTAATTCCTGGGATCATTCCTAGGTTTGATAATTCTCTGAAGCAGATACGGCATAAATCAAAATCTCTCATATAACCATGTTTTCTACCACACTTAAAACATCGTCTTACGACGCGTGATTTAAATTTTGGTGTCTTTTTTGATCTTGCAACTACTGATGTTTTTGCCATTTCTTTATTTAGTATTAGCGTTCTATATACAGTATAGAGTGTTAATTTCGTGTTCTGCATACTAACGCAGAAATTGATATGGCACTCTACTTATATGTAAAACAAAAAGCTCAAATGAGCTTGTCCATAGATACTAACAAG
>CAZOAK010000023.1:0-10974 GCA_964577785.1 uncultured Candidatus Saccharibacteria bacterium
CAATGTCATCGAGAAATTCTTTACGCGAATTTAACTTACGATCTTCAATCGGTAATTTCAAAGTATAGCCAGCGGCGTGACCACGAGAAATAATCGACACTTTATGAACTGGATCGGAATTCGGTAAAACCGAAGCAATCAAAGCATGACCCATTTCGTGGTAAGCAGTAATTCTCTTTTCCACATCAGATAAAATATGACTTTTACGTTCTGGTCCGAGCATCACCTTCTCCACACTACGCAACAGATCATACTGACTAACCTCTATCCGATCTTCACGCGCTGTCAAAATAGCACCTTCATTCATTACATTGGCTAAATCAGCCCCCGAGAAACCTGGTGTTCGTTGGGCAATCACTTTCAAATCAACATCTGGTGCTAGTGGTTTTTTGCGAGCATGAATAGCCATGATTGCTTCTCGATCTTTAATATCTGGTGGGTCAAGTACTACTCGTCGATCAAACCGGCCCGGTCTAAGTAGAGCGGGATCAAGCACATCTGGTCGGTTAGTCGCCGCCATAATAATCAATTTTTCATTTGGTTCAAAACCATCCATTTCCACCAAAATCTGGTTTAGAGTTTGCTCGCGTTCATCATTACCACCGCCCACTCCTGAGCCCCGGTGACGACCGATTGCATCTATTTCGTCAATAAAAATAATCGACGGCGCCGCTTTCTTGGCCATTTTAAATAAATCTCGCACTCGGGAAGCGCCCACACCCACAAACATTTCCACAAACTCCGAAGCAGACAAATAAAAGAAAGGTACCTCGGCTTCACCGGCCACTGCTCTCGCTAGCAAAGTCTTGCCAGTTCCTGGTCCACCAATCATCAATACCCCCTTTGGAATCCGAGCTCCAATATCCAAAAACTTTTTAGGATTCTTGAGAAAATCCACAATTTCCATCAACTCATCTTTCGCTTCTCTCACTCCGGCCACATCTTTAAAAGTTACTTTTTGTTTAGAGTCATTCGGGTCAATAATCCGCGCTCGTGATTGGCCAAAAGTAAAAGCTTGCATTGAGGCCCCTTTAACCTGACGACTAATCATCCAGAAAAATATGATCACAAAAATTATTGGGATCAGGATCGGCAATAAGTTTAACAACCAGAAACCCCAACCTGATGGATTATCGACAGTCACCTTAACTTTACCCAAAGCTTCTGGATTAACACCATAAAGAGACAGGGTTTCCGACAAGGAACTCTCTGCTTCTTTGCGCGACTTACTTTGAGTTGAGTCTTTGTAAGTAGCGGTCAGTTGATCACCATTAACTTCAATCGCTGTAATTTGACCAGTCAAAACGGCTTGAGAAATTTCAGATAAAGAGACATCTTTAACCTTATTTTTCTGCTCTGCCAAGCTTGAATAGAGACCCACTAGAAACATTAGTATTAATAAGGTCAAAACTACCTGTCCAGCCAAGCCGCCTAAAGCATTGTTATCACCCCCTTGCCACCATGATTTTTTGGATTTTTTAGCCATAAGTTTGTAGACACTAGTATACTGAAAAGTTTGAAAAATGAAAGATTTTAGCCAGCCAATAAAAAAGTGGCGCAACGATTGCCGTCAACGCCACCCTCCCAAGTAAAACAACCTGACACAACTGAAACAAAAGAACACCCCGCACCGGAATCAGCCCTACTTCTTCTTGGGCTTAACCTTGACCAGTTCGATCAGGAACCCAGACACGTCAAGCCGAGACTCGGTTTGAACGCACCCCTCACCTTTCTTCGATTTGCAGATCTTCTGCAAATCGACCCGTTGAGGATGTTTGTTCACCTTCAACGAGCTGGCTCCGACGGTTTTCACCGACATAACCAGATAGCGACGGCCCTTCTCGCCCACACAGCAATCGCTTTTCAACGCCGCTGATGTGAACTTGACGATCTGATCCTTTTCGAACACCTGTCCTCCGGCCACAACACTTGCAGACATGACACACCCATCCTTCTTGTGCGTTAGATTACTGCCCTATTGCAGCAACCTTAATCCAGAACAACTTTACACCTTATTATCATATTATGTCAACACGAAAACCGGTTTAAATATTACCCTACCTTACTTGGAACAAAAAACGCGCGCTTCGTGTTCCGGAGAACACTAAGCGCGCGGTGGTGGAGCTGGCCTCCATCAGACATCAGTCGAAGACGTCTGGTGACGGAACCTGTCCCGGTTGGCCCACATGGGCCTGAGGATCAACAGCGTCGAAACCAGCACCCCACGGCAAACCAGAACCGTAAGACTTCTTGACCATGGTCAGAACTCCTTCCAATGACAGCTGTCTTAGACTAGCTATCGGTTGTCTGACCTCTATTATATCACACTAAAATAAAAAAAGCAAGCAAAGTAACTTCTAAGATTTCCACAGCTTCTCATACCAATCCCAAGTGAAATGCATAATCAAAAAGGCCGGAATATATAATGGCGCCAGAAGAATAGCTAAACCGAGTTTTGCTTTTGAGTCCCAATCTTTCATAGATATGAATCTTACCAAAATCTGCTAGAATTTGTCTATGACTACTTTTGTGCACAACAAAAAAGTAAATTTCAATTATGAAATTACCGACACTTTTGATGCTGGTATCGAGCTACTCGGTCCGGAGGTTAAATCATTGCGCCTAGGTCAAGCTTCCCTCGATGGGGCCCACGTCATTATTCGGGGAGAAGAAGCTTATCTAGTAGGGGCCACTATCGCCCCTTACCAGCCCGGCAACAAGGATTCCAAGGTTGATCCCGCTCGAACCCGCCGACTCCTGTTGTCCAAAAAAGATATTGCCGAATTGATCGGGACCGGCGCTCGTAAAGGATTGACATTGGTGCCGATTTCAGTGTATAATAAAGGACGTTACATCAAGCTTTCAATCGGTGTCGCTCGCGGTAAAAAGAAATTTGATAAACGCGAAACACTGAAGAAAAAGGAAGCTACTAGAGATGTGGCTCGATCGTTGAAAGATTCATAAAATGGAATATTTTGTCTACATTTTGTTAAGCGAGAAAGATAACAAATTGTACGTCGGATGTACCACTAACTTATCTAGACGTTTAATTCGTCACAATAGTGGACACGTTCTCGCAACAAAATCTCGAAGACCTTTTTCTTTAATCCACCAAGAAATTTACCCCAACAAAGCTGAAGCTTTTCAGCGGGAACGTTTTTTGAAAAGTTTGTGGAGTAGTAGATTTAAGAAAAAGGTTTTGGAGAAATACAGACAAAATATCCAAAAACCTAAGGGCTAAATCAAAGTTTTAAAAAACTTTGATCGCCTGAACATTTGCAGGGCAAATGTTTTAAGGGGATGCCAGTTTAGACGAGAGATTACTGGTGTTCGCGCCAAACGGAGGAGGTTACCTAGCTCCTAAAAAACGGTAACAACCTATGAGTGCAAAAACTGCCTCAAAAGGAAGTGTGGCTTCGCCATACTCTCCTCTAGCTTTCGCTTTAGCCTAAGCTAGTGCTTGCCCAGATTGTGAGTGGCTGTCTGGATCAAGTATAATAGTCGCCAATCTTCGGACTCAAAGTTGTCTTGCTTTGGATCCAAAAACTTAAAGACTCGGCCGGGTGATGCTTTTGTGGCTTTTTGATATCACCTGCTTAAAAAATAGAAAGGCACTATGTTTGGTAGACACGCTCATCATACCCTCCCGGACGTGGGTTCAATCCCGCCATCTCCACATCGTACGGACTTTGAGTAGCAAAGTCCTCAAAAACCATTGTATAGCTTGCCTTTTTAGCGGTTCGATAACCGTCTTTTTCGTCATACGGTAATTTTTGATTAAACATAAAATAAAACAAGGTCTTCTTCTCATGGTTACTGACTTTTTTCCATGCTTTATAAGGCTTTTTTAGCAACATCATCACTTTTTCTAGAGCGGTTCGATATGGAATCTCAGTATCATCTTTTACTAACACAATGGCCTCTGGCAAGCCCTCAAGCTGAGCCACCACCTTTTCAATTTTTTCCTCATAGACTTTACGGGCAATCTCGGAGTCAGTCTTAGCAGCGGCTAGAGAAAGATCATTTATCTGTTCCTCTAAACTCTTCCTTTGTTTAGTAATCCCCATCTGGGCTTTATTCACATCTTCAACCGATTTTTCCCAAGTTTTATCAAACACCACGACCGCAACCTTTGTCACAAAAGGCCGGATCGTATAACTTTTTAATACCTCATCAAACCTACCCTCAACGTCCTCTCTCTTTAAAAACTTCCGATAAAGATAGCAAGTGTTCCCGTGACATATGTAATAGGGATATTTTTTATTTCTCCCCTTAGACCAAGCCGCTGTTAAATGTCCCCCGCAAGCCGAACAGACAATCAAGCCACGTAAAGGAAAATCATCAGACAAATCAGCTCGAACTCGTTGTCCCAGATCCTTTTCACTCAATCTCTTTTTATTAAGCTCGAATGTCTCAACTGATATCAAAGCTTGATGATGCCCTGGCCGTCTTTCTACACCCCATTTTGGATATTCAATAAACCCAGCATAGAAAGGATCCATCAAAAGAGAAGTAAAGTTATCTATATATTTCTCTGGACGTTGTTTCTGATAGAAACCATTTTCTCTCAGGTAAGTACACGCGTCGAGTTTCCTAACAAAGATACCTCTAGCAAAACCTTCTAAGGCTATCTTTAGAATCTCTGCGTCTTTCTGATCTAGTACCGCCAGTTTTCCATGGACCGGACTTTTCACCAGCTTATATCCTCTCTTACTACCAAACGTCCAATAACCAGCCTCCATTCTAGCTTTCATTTTCTGTGTAACCTGATTGGCGTTCTGTTTTCTCTCAAGCTCACCCGCCGCCGCAATCACTATTTCTGTAAACTTCCCCACAGCAGAATCTTCAAAGTTAAAATTTAGGCATTCTAATTCTACTTTCAACACCTTAAATATTGCTCTTAATTTAATGTGAAATTCTGTATCACGTGCAAACCTCTTAAGGTCATCAAAGATAACGACATATCTTTTCTTTGAGTTCTTCTGAATATAGGCAATCATCTCTGCCATTGCTGGTCTATTCATAAAATCACCACCACCCGTGAAGCTATCATGAAAAACCTTCTCTACCTGGTAACCCTTGCTTTGAGCGTAGGTGCGACATCTCAACTCCTGACCCTCTAGCCCGTGACCTTCAATACTTTGTTTTGCCGAACTAACCCTGCAATAAATAAGCGCTTGCACCTTATCATCAACCCCCACATTTTTGATCTTTTTTATTTTGTTTTTCTTGTACATGTTTTTCTAATTCTATTTTTATAATATTTGAACTAAGCGCCTCTAGGTAACCAATTATTTCTCCAAGTTCTCCATCACTTATGTTTCTAAGCTCCTTATCATCCACTAATTCTCGACATTCATTTACCGATAAAATGGCTCTATTTAATGATATTTTACCATTTTTATCATCAAAAATCCCCTCATTTGGCTGAGAATTAGACCCTAAAATAGGGCTCAAACTAAGGTTTTTTTGGTTATCTTCCACAGATATAAAGCTATTTATTTTCAGTGCCAAAATGAGGTAATTTTTACGTTTTAAGACCCCTTTATTGTCGATTCCACTCTTTCCATCGTCTTAGTGCTGAGCGCTCCTCTCTAGATAGCTTTGTACCCTCTAATATGAACTCCTCGGGCATATTCGTGAGCTTCATCAGGTGCCCAATTAAAGCTTTCGTATCTTTTGGATCATAATCATCCCGGTGTACAAACTTTTTAAATGACCTTTGAATCGTTCGCTCACCATACCCTCGCCCCTTAACAGTTAGCCCAAGACACGCATATGAACTTAGATCTTTATTTACCTTTCCCCGAGAAATCTTTCTAAAAATTGCTTCAATAGATCGCATAACTTTTTGATAAATAAACTAATAAAGCCCCTCTTTTCTTAGCTGATCGTGAACGCTCGACCAGCCAAGAAAACAAAGGCTTTAGTGCGCTCAAATTGCAATCAGTTAGTATAATGATTGCAATTTTCTATATGGAACTTCACGGAACCTCTAAGTCAGGGGTCTACACACCCCGCAAGCAAAATAAACGGTTCTTAGTCCGTTTAAATATTTTCTCCACAGTAATTTTATAGGGTTACAGGGTTCCTTACTTTTTAGCCACTATCTTTATCTTCGGATTAATAGAATATAGTCCTCCGTCAAATTTAATTACATCGTCAGAAAGTCTGCATTTTTTCTTGAATTGATTATTAATATCTTTTGAATCACTAGAAATTTTATGGGAATCCTTATACCCCGCCTCTTTGGCTAATTTACCAGCAGTCAGTTTGCCTTTATTTTTGAGAGCTAAAATTAGGTTATATCTAAGTTTACCCTTGCCAGTTGAATTTATTGGATAAAGGTCTTTATTTTTCCCTTCTCGATAAAAACCTTTATCTGGATCTACCTCTATTAATATCAAACCTTTAGACAACTGATCTTCTCTTTTTTCAAGATATGCCATTAAAACATCTGACTCAGCATCAAATTCCGCAAAAACTATCTCGAACGATATATTAGATTCCTCATCAACAATCTCACATCTGTCTCTCATTAAAAGATTTTGAATTAACTTAAGATGTTCCCACAATTTAAGTTCTGCTGCATAATGCTTCTGTTCAAAAACTTCTGGCGTGAAATCTTCTTGCAAAAGACCTAGATCGACAGAAAAATGCCTTGGTAAATTGTAATCATTTCTTTGAGCTTTAATTTCATTAATTACTCGAGATACAAATGACCTCCTGTAATCATCCTCCGCTTTTGCCACTTTAATCATGCCAATAAAGTCAGGTCCAACCCTCAACAAATCACCATCTTCCCCAGATGTAATACCCTTTGCGTTCATATCTTCCCATTATACCCACCCAGTGATACTATGGAAGGACAATTTAATAGGTTAGAAGTAGCCTAAACCTAGAGTAATCTAGGCATGGCGAAAAGTCCCGTCAGAGTTAAAAAACCCATCATATGGGGTTTGCTCTGACGGGCCATACCGGGAAACTGGTATGAGTGACTTCGGTCACTAACCCATGTGATGGGCTTTTTGTTTTTTAAATAAAATCATCTTATGAAAAACTCCCTTGAAAAAGATTCCAAGAGCATGGATATTCTATTCGTAATAAATTCTATAAAAAATTTTCTTCAAAAAAATTCCAAGGCTATTGATGTCTTATTCATAATAATTCTTATATATGGAGGCTTAATTTTTATAAGTAAAACAATAGACTTAAGTTTCCTAAGATCAGAAATAATTGCCTACCCTATTTCATGCACATCGGAGAACGTGTGCACAAAATCATTAAAGATGACTTTTACAGTTAACAAAAATTCCCAAACTATAGTACGAGACATTAAATACCTGGGTTTATCTTCTTTTAAAAACTGCATCGTTAAAAACAGAAAAAATTGGGAATGTACAGGATCTTTAAACACCTATCCTGAAAGTTATGGAACCTTTGGCTTTAAGGATGGCAAATATTTTAGCGACTCAGGAAGACTTTATACGTATACATCCAAACTTAAATATGAGTTCACTCCGGATGAGTTCAAAGATTAACAGCTGTGATGGGCTTTTTGTATAAAAAAAGTTTTAACTATGAACAAAAAAATACATATCAATATTGTCATTCTATTAGTAGGAATTTTCGTTGGTTTTTTATTTTTTAAAAACCTACCAGAAAAAGAGAATATCTATCAACTGCCACAAAATAAATTAATTTCTGAAAATCAAACTCAATTCGCATGTAAATCAATAACAAGCACCTACTTATCCGAGAATCTACTAGGAGAGATTGTGAGTTCCAGTGAAAAAGGAACTGACGAGGTCAGTATATTTTTAGATAGAGTTAATGGAAAACTAAACTTCTTTACTAAAGCCGATCTTAGAAGCGGAGCAACTAAACCTATGGAATGGGACATTATTTTTGACAACAACGAACACCTGTTTGCTGTCTGGGTAGATCCAACCAATAACTACCTAGCAACTCTAACTTTTGATTTAGAGAAAAACAACGCTATTTGGACAAAGGGAGGTTTAGGATTAAAGATGGATGGTCAAAGTTTTTTCTTAGATTGTAGATAAAATGACCCAATTAATCACAATTTTAGTTTGGACATTAATAGGTTTTCTCTTCTGTGGACCAACCGGAGCTATTATAGGATTTATGGGTTATTGGATTGTTGTTCTTTTTCTAATCCCCACCATGGAAGCAGTCATCAAAACTTTAGAAAATTAAATATCCTGTATTAAAAGCGTGGGGACTATTAGAATTGAATTTTGTAACCTCGACTTTCTATATATTTATTTAATCTCTCTTTAGACTTATCATTAAAAACCTCTTGCGGGAATAGATTGTATAAATCTTTAATTTCTTCTAGGCTAAACTCTGATTTAGTTTTTGGTTGAGAATCTAAATACTCATCAACAACATCTTCTTCATAACTTATTATTTTTTCAAACTCTTCACTCACTTGTTGGTAACACATACGGTTGCTTTCATTTTCAATCTCTAAAGTCACAGCCTCATCAGAACAATTAAATTGCTCATAATTACCCCCAGGCCAATTTATGCAATCATAATGAGAACTCCAAGGCATATTTTCTTTGCAATTCTTATATGTAGCATATGCTTTATCATATTTATTTTTACAATGTTCTCTATATTGCGGTTTTAGAGATCCTATTTTTTCTTTCATGCAATTTTCAGCATTACTTAGCAACTTGCCGTACCTGTTACGAGATCCTATATAATTCTGTTTTTCACTTTTAGTATTTACAAAATCACTAACTTTCTCTGCGATAAAACCAAAAGAGATCACCAGGACAAAAGCCAATAAACCAGCCCTAATAATCTTTGGTGTAAATAATTTTTTAATATCAAATTTTCTAAATTCAACGTCTTTTTTATTACTAGAAATCCACCCAATTGTGTAGAAAAATAAACTTGCAGGGATCAACAAAGATAACACGGTAAAAAAATCAGAATACTCAGATCTAATTAGAGACAAAAACAGACCAATAGCACCAAAAATCCAAATAGAAATGAGCTGGATTTTAGTTATTTTATACATAATTTTATATTTTATTTAAAGATATTTGTAAACCAACCAAACCAACTCCTAGTCCCCACCTCGGGCCTAATAATAGTTTTTATGTCACTTGTTGAAGTAGCAACAACACTTCTAACTTTTGGTGTTGTGGTCGCTATAACCTTCTTTACAACCGGAGACTGTGTAGGTTTTACGACAACAGGTGCTACCGCCTTAGGTTGGGCATATTCCGGCGCTGGCACTGTCACACTTTCAGCCCTAATACTCCGTACAGGCTCTATAGGCTGTGCCAAGGCCTTTGCTTGATGACAATGGTATTCTCCTGTCGAAAGCCCCCAAGAGGCGCAATTGGTACGACAAGTATGGCATCCGTAAGCATCTGTCCTACCAGGATGAGCCAAAGAAACACTTGGGGATGAAAACCCAACTAAAAGAAAAGCCAAGATTATTGTCTTTTTCATATTTATTTAATCATAACCAGAAAACCCTTAAATACCAACACTATGAATTTTGAATATCTCTCATAGCCTTAAGGGCTAATCAAAATTACCATTTCAGCCTCAGGTGGAGCCTTTTAATAGAAAAGATTGAATTTCCTTGCCTATATAGAAACTAGTTAAATTTATAGGCAATTAATAGAAAATTTATTGATTTTATAGACAACCAATTTTGCTATGCACCTCAATTAAGAATCATTTCTCGAAACCCAGAGGTTAATGAATCTTTTTCTACTATTAATAAATTCTTTTATACACTTAGAAATTTCTACTCTAAACGAGTTATCTAAGATTTTTACACTAACTAACTCAATTATTTGGATAGATAACATCCAGGTTTCTGATATAATCCAAAACTTTTCATTACCGTGAGTTTGTCTACTAAAAATATTACCGTGGACATAATTAGACAGTGCTTTATATACATAATAATGATCAAGATCTGCACTTTGTATACGTAGATTAAACTGAGGAGATGCCATACTTATCCATTGAGAATTTAACATATTGGGAACTTTTGGAAAATTATAACCACTCCTATCTAACCATTTTGACGAAAAACCACTTACTTCCCCAGGTATAGACAAACCCTCTTTATCAATAAAATGCTTAAAATGATTATAAGTTTCCCTATAATTAGAATCTTTTTCATCTTTTTTGCTTTTTCCGGAAATCCTAATTGTCGCCAGAAAATATTGAACAAGAACAAGCGCTATCTGCTTTGTCTTATTTTGAAAACAAAAAAACAATAAACAAGCATATATTTCAATCAACGTCCTAAGCAGCGGTAAATAAAAGAAGAAGTCTTCTTCAGGTGTTGAATCAGAAAATTTGTCTATTAAAAAATTAAAAATTTTATTATAAAATTCAAGATATGATTTCTGAGTAATCAGAATGTTAATCATCATATCTTCTTCATAAGAACTTGGCTGACTATTTCCCACCGATCTACCCTTGTCCTCAATCATAGATATCTCTCTCTTTATAAGAGAGGAAACTTTCTTTAGCTGTCCCACAATCTCATCTAAAAAATCTTCTGTATCCATAATTTAATATTATCAAACATACTACTAAAATAACCTTCTAAATAAAGGATTTCGTTGATTTATCTACAACTAGTAAAAACTTGAATTCAAGCCAGATGTTATGATAGTAATTAAGAAACAAAAAATCGCCTCAAGACCTCGAGAATCTAATAAAGCGACTTTTTGCCATCGATGTTATTGAATTTGATTAGGCTTTACTTGATCGGAGTAAAGCCTTTTCATTTGCCACCCACTCTCCTAAACAGATAGGCCATGCTTTCACTCCATACTTGCGAGCGTCCATGCGTTTACCTGTTTTAGGATCTAGTCGGTAGCGACGAAATATCAGCTTTCCGTCACATAGCTTGGGATAAATTTTCTCCATAGGCATTTGTGCATTAACTAACTTAATAATGCT
>CAZOAK010000024.1:0-2793 GCA_964577785.1 uncultured Candidatus Saccharibacteria bacterium
CTGTCCAAAATTTAGTTATTTTTTTCTCCCTATCTTTATGAACTTCATTTATACCAACCCTAAATATAAAATCTTCTTTTTTGATTCCATATATTTCCTTAAACCACTGAATAATTATGGATATCATAGCAGGATCACTATTAGTAAATCCAACTTCGGTATTGCCAGTTTTGTAGCCTTCTGCCCAATACAAAGCAATGCCAAGAATCATTAAATCTCTTTTTGAAATATTACCAACATCATCCTTACCAATCTTTTTGTTTACCTTTTCCCTATCGATTCTTTGCTTTCTTATTTTTTCTGAATAATCCAAACTTCCCTTAATAGCAAGCATCCTTTGTCTCTTTATTAATCTAACAATTTGAGGTTTTGATAAAACAACATCGCGGCACCAATAACTAACAGTACTCTTCCCCACTTTCAATTTTAGAGCTATGTCTTTTATACTAAGACCGTGTCTCTTTCTAAGCTCTCTTGCCCGTTCTCTAAGTATTATATTTGCCATATTGTACCAAGGTTATCTTTATATTATATCATAGACCTTAGTTCAAATATATTGCAACAACAAAATAACTGTGTATAATGTTTACATAGCGGGGTAGAGAAGTAGTATCTCGTCAGGCTCAATTGGGCTCACAAAGCAGTAATGTTTTGATGATAATTTGTCAAATTCGGTGAAACCCTCTTTTACTAAAGTATTAAAGGCAATACCGAGCCAAGCTTCAAACTCTGTTTGATGAAGGTGTAGAGACTAGACGGCAGACATCCAACTAAATTTTTTAATATAGGGATGAAGGTATAGTCCAGATCACAAAACCTGAAAAGGTGCAGTGAAAACTGTAGTGAAATGCATAACCTGAAGACCCCGGTGCAAATCCAGGCCCCGCAACAAGCAGATAAAAACACCAGATATCTGGTGTTTTTATTTTGTGTTGAATGAACCTTTTAAATAAGTTTGGAATTATTCTAAATCAATTCTTCTACCATTTATCACATCTTCTTCTGTAAGATTGTGCTTTCTTAAAAAATCTTTACCCTCTTCTGCAGAAGCTTCTAGTCTGGCTCTGACTTTTTGCAACTCTTCATCATCCTCTTGAATTTGCTTTTCAATTTTTATTTCATCTTCTAGCCACCTTTCTCTATTTTCATCTGCTTCAAACGATCTTCCGGCGTAAGTCATAAAAATAAAATGTTAAATAAAATAGAACTCTTCAAAAACTTTTTTATAGAGTCCAATCACTCGTTCTGCTTCTTGCTTGGTCATATGGAATGACGCTCCATCATGAGCAATTCTATTACGCACCTTGTGTGCCTCCCATGCCAAATCTATAGTATTGAAATCCGCTTTTTCAACTTGTTTTAATTTATCTGCCATTGTCTCCCCAACGTATCCCATTCGTCCCAACATATCGTTTAACAAAATATCTGATTCAATTATAGAAAGCCTCCAGTCCGCTTCATTATGGGAAGCAAGTCTATTTAATACATTAGCCCATCTCTTGTCAGGTTGATGTCCATGAGAATCACCAGGCGTTCTTGGACCAGTTGTCAAAGTAGCATGACCTGTAACCGCATGCCCATCATGCTCTTGGCCGTGTCCATGTCCATGATGTGATAGCTCACCTAATTTATGGTTAAAATATATAATCCCAATCAAAAATAGTAACGAGATAAAAATTGAAAATACCTGAACAGTATTAAATATTAAAGATGAAGCCTCACTTGCACTTGGAATAAAATCGAATGAGATATTGAGCGTACTAAAAACACCTTTTATAAAAGCGTAACAAACCATGAAAAGCAAAATCCAAAAAACGGCATCGACAAAAGGATTGCTTCCTCCCCCACCCTCTTCTCCAGCACTTTTCGGTTTAGCTTTTGCATCTGACATACTATAAGTATAGGATATAAACTTAAAAGTAGAAAGTATAGAAATCAGAATCAATAATCTATTTTAAGAAGTCATCTGCTATATCAAATAGCGCAGAATCATTTTTATATTCTGCCATAAGTTGTACACCGTATGGCAAACCTTCATCACTTTTTCCAAAAGGTATTGAGATTGCAGGGATTTGAGCAATATTTGCAGTAACAGTAAATACGTCGGCCAAATACATTTCTAAGGGATTTTTAGATTTCTCCCCAATCTTAAATGCCTCACTCGGGGTAGTAGGTGTGATTACAACATCGACTTCTTTAAAAGCTTTTTTGAAATCGTCTTTAATTAATTCACGAGCTGTCGTTGCTTTACCATAGAATGCATCATAGTATCCAGCAGATAAAACATAAGTACCAATCATTATTCTTCTTTTAACCTCACTTCCTAATAATTGTCCCCGAGTCTCCATATATTCAGAAAGCAAATTATCTCCTTTAATTTTTTTACCAAAACGCATACCATCAAAGCGAGACATGTTTGAAGATACTTCAGCAGGACAAATAATATAATAAACTTCGAGTGCATGTGAAATATGAGGCATAGATAATTCAACTATCTCATATCCAGAATCTCTAAATTTTGTAATAGCGTCATTAAAACTTTTTTTGACACCCTCACTAATACCATCAATCTTTAATAGCTCAGGAATTATCCCGATTTTTTTCTTTATATTTTTTGTTTCATTAATTTCTATTGTAGTGGCATCATATGGATCAATACCTTTTATACACTCAGAAATAATTCTTGCATCTTCTACTGTTTTTGTAATAGGACCGATTTGATCAAGAGAAGAACTCATGGCAATGAGACCGTGACGAGAAACCGCTCCGTACGACGGCTTGAATCCCACAACC
>CAZOAK010000024.1:2803-10698 GCA_964577785.1 uncultured Candidatus Saccharibacteria bacterium
AAAAGCTGCTGGTTGCCTAATAGACCCTCCTGTATCTGATCCGAGTGCACACAATGCCATATCACTCGCCACAATTGCTGCAGAGCCACCCGATGAACCACCAGCCACTCGTGTGATGTCGTTTGGATTATGAGTCACCCCAAAAGCAGAATTCTCTGTTGATGCCCCCATGGCAAACTCATCCATATTTGCCCTGCCCAAAAACACAACACCTTTTTCAATTAACTTGTTTATTGCAGTTGCATTATAAGGTGCAATAAACCCCTCTAAAATTTTTGAAGCAGAAGTAACTCTTCTACCTTCAACCAAAATATTATCCTTGAGCGCCATTGGGATTCCTAAAAGCATATTATCTTTTTCACCTGATTTTATTCTAAAGTCCGCCTTATCCGCCTGATCTAAAACATCATTATAAACCTCTAGGTACCCATTGATTTCTTTATTTTTAGCTAAAATGTTTTGTAAATATGCTTCTGACAATTCTCGAGCAGTAAAATCACCACGAATAAGTGCCTCGTGCGCTTTCTTTATTGTCATTTCTTTTAAATCAATTGACGCCATATATTTTATTCAAGTATTTTTTTAACCTTGACCAAATTACCATCTCTTTCTGGAGAGTTATCTAAAAGTCTATCAGTAAATTCCCCCCTACTATGAATAACAACATCATCTCTTAACACATTAATCTGTGGGTATTCTATATTGGGTGCGCTGTCAGCCAATGTATTAATATTGGCAATATACCCCAATATCGAATCAATCTCATTCAAAAATGAGGCTTTTTCAGCTTCTGTAAGTGCCAATCGAGACAAACTAGCCAATTTTTCTACATCTTGTATTGAGATCATAAAGCCAGTATAGCAAAATATCCTAAATTATAAAATATTGAGATTATCTTAATTCCCATGATGCAACATCGACCATGGTCGATGTTGCATCATTGAGTTTAATAGTAATCGAAGTTCTTATTTTAATAAGTTAAGAAATTCCTTTTCATCTATAACCTTAACACTCAATTCTTTAGCTTTCTCTAGTTTTGAACCAGCGTTCTCCCCTACAACTAGATAATCTGTATTCTTAGATACAGCACTCAAAACATCTCCCCCAAATTCTTTAATCTTGGCTTTTGCCGTGTCTCTATCCATTCCATCCATAGTACCCGTTAGTACAAAAGTTTTGCCAGATATTTTGAAATTTTTTATTTTCTTTTTTTCTGGGTTAACTATTTTTAAATATTTAAGAAGTTTATCTAAATTGTGAATATTACTTTTATCATTCCTCCACTCAATAATCTCATGAGCAATAACTTCCCCGACCCCAAATATAGAACCGAGCTCTGATTCTGATGAATTTAAAAATTTATCAATACTCAAAAAATGCTCCGCCAAATCATAAGCCGTCTCTTCACCAACCTGAGGAATACCGAGTGAAGCAATAAGCCTAGATAACTCAACATTTTTTGCTTTTTCTATTGATTCAAATAAATTATCTACTGACAGTTCCCCAAATCTAGGAAGCACCAACAAATCACCTTTTTGTAAATTGAAAAAATCGGCAGGTATCGTAACAAGGCCATTATCACAAAGTGCATCAATAATCTTTGGTCCTAAACCATCAATGTTAAATACCTTTTTGGAAGTAAAATAATACAATTTCTTTCTATCCTTGGCAGGACACTTCTTATTAACACAATACCAGGCAGCAGATTTTTCAGTCACCTTAACTTTTTTTGATTTATCGACAGTTCTACTTCCAATATTTTTTTTCTCCAGATTCTCCTCGCACACAGGACATTTTGTAATCATTCTAAAAACTTTTTCATCTCCTTTACGCAAACCCGTAAGCACCTCCACCACTTCGGGTATAACATCCCCTGCCTTTTGAAGTATAACAGTATCCCCGATTCGGAGACCTAATCTATTTATTTCATCCTCATTATGGAGTGTTGCACGAGAGACCGTTGAACCATAAACCAAAACTGGTTTTAATTCGGCTACAGGGGTCACGACACCTGTTCTACCAACCTGAAAAGAAATATCCTCTACAATTGTAGTTGTCTGTTCCGCTTTAAATTTAAAAGCTATTGCGTAGCGCGGTGCCTTACCAGTATGTCCCAACCTGTCGCACAGCCTTTTGTCCCGGACTTTTACTACAACACCATCAAATTGGTAATCCTCTTTATCCTTAATCTTTTCCCACTTCTGCCAAAAACCAATAACCTCATTTCTATTTTTGCAAACTTCAAAATTTTTATTTACTTTGAATCCTAATTCTTTTAATAAAAGTAACTCCCTATCTTGGGTATCCGGAATATTGTCAAATGAAACTATGTCATAAATGAACGTATCCAGCTTACGGGATTCTGCCACCCGAGAATCCAACTGTCTTATAGATCCTGCGGCAATGTTGCGGGAATTAGCAAAGAGCTCTTCACCCTTTATTGCTCGTTCCTTATTTAATTTTTTAAAAACACTATTTCTCATCCAAACTTCTCCTTCTACTATAATATCCACAGGGTTCGTAAGTCTGAGGGGAACAGAATCAATAGTTCTAATATTATGTGTGACATCTTCCCCTACAACCCCATCACCTCTTGTAGCACCACGCACCAAAAGTCCTTTTTTATATTCTAAAATAATTTTTAAACCATCTATTTTATGCTCACAAACATAAGATATGTCTTTGCCTAGATCTTCACCTAAAAATCTTTTAACTCTTAAATCGAAGTCAATAAACTCCTCTGGAGTAAAACAGTCATTCAGAGACCATTGCTTCACTTTGTGTTTTACTTTTTGGAGCTCGTCTTTTATTCCGCCAGCCACTCTTTGAGTAGGTGAATCTGGAGTTATGAGTTCTGGATATTGCTTCTCAATTTCTACAAGTTCATGCTTGAGTGAATCCAATGCCTCAGGAGATATCTCTGATTTATCATTTACGTGATAGTTATACCTATGATACTCGATAAGCTCTCGAAGCTTTTCTGCTCTTTTTCTGATTTCAACCAGTGTCATTTTATTAGAAATTCTTAACTCTTATTGCTCTTTCGTATCTATTCGCAGTATCAGCAGTACAATTATTATAGCCTCTTGATTCTATAATTGTGGACGACTCATCAACATCATTAGTGGACGGATCATCGATAATCTTTTTAACGTCAACACCAAAACACATTCCATAATTATCACCCCCTCCATCCCCAGAACTTCCATTGTCCAAATCAAAATGACTAATAACATATGCTGGATTAAAATCAGCACCATCCTCACTCAAAGAAAGTGTTACCTTTTTACCAAAACATTCATATATATGAGGTTCATTATTTCCATAAGGAACACCACAAGCAACCATACTACCGTCAGATCCACCAGTTGGAGTAGTCGATGGTGTCGCAAAAACACCTAATCTACAATCAGTATCAACTCCTCCACGATCTAAGAATAATGCGCATTCTACACCAGCATCAGCAGAGAAAAAAGCTTTTTGAGACTCTCTACCAGAAGATGATAATTGTAACTGTTTGAGTGCAATACTAAGTATTGCAAGCCCTACCGCCAAAACCAACGCTCCTATTAGAGATGCGAAGAGGAGGGTGAACCCTTCCCGAAGCTTAGGAGCTTTAGAGCTTAGGAGCTTAGGAGAAACGCCTGTATGTTTTTTCCCTGCTGTGTTTTCTTTTGTAATTGTTTTGATTTGCATTTTGTATTTGTATTGTCCTTCTAAGCTACTAAGCTTGTTTGCTTCTAAGCTTACCCTACTTTCTCTCCCAATTCATCATTGCTCCTACAAGTTCAAAGGTCTTTGTCCCACCGAACAGACTTGCCGTTGGCCATTCTACCGTAACTTTAATTATAGCCTCTTCCACACCCCCACTACTAATCGGAGAAGTATTACCTTGTGGAATAATCTGAATTTTCCTTATAAATTTAGTAGGATTTGGTGATTCAGCCGTCTGCGTCCACAATCCAGTACCATTAACTAGTTCTTCTGGATTACTAAAACTCATAACTGGACATTCCCCTGCACAAGCCTCAATAGGATTTGCTTCAGATGGAGCAAAAGTATTTGTAGCACTAAAAAAACAACCATTAAAATCAGGATCATTATCCTCGTTCACACAATCCTCTAACCCTGTTAGCCAATAATCATTATTGGAACTTTCATCGAATACATCATGCAGGAATTGGGTATCTCTCACATTCTTAACATATTCTATACCTTCTTGAGCTAAATAATATGCAGTTATCTGATCTCTCGCATAGAATGCAGAAAACAATGACTTTGAAGCAATTTGTAGTGGTCCAGTTATAGAGAGTAGAAGCACAGTGATAGCAACCAGAGTTTCAATAAGGGTGAATCCAGCACCAAATTTCTTTTTATTAAAAAAAGAAATTTGGTGCTGGATAAATCCTCGTGCTTTTTGTATTTTATTTTTAATATATTTATTTTGCATTTGTGTTTTTTTAAAGCTAAAAGCTGACACCTCTAAGCTCTAAGCTGTTTTAGATATCCAACTTCCTCTGTGTAACCATGGTCTGAAGATTGAAATTGGTTGGTGTACCAAACCCATTGAACGCACCATTTAATGTGATAATTATCTTTGGCTGGAAATAATCCCCATCTGATGATTTGGCTGTTTTATTAACATAAAATCTCAATGATTTAATCTCGACTTCTTGCCCAGTCATAGTCAGAGGAGAGCCGTCAACAGTTTTTTCAATTCCGGAACCATTTAGACGATAAGTGACCTCGCCTTCATACTGAGAAGAGTGAAATGTGATTCCATTTCCACCTAAATCATAACAATCCTTTTGAGTAATATCATTAATACCACTGGCCTCGTGACAATCATAATCATACCCGGTACGCAAATCTCTGACCATCCCTTCTAGTGCAAAATTAAGATTATTTATCACAGTGTTTAATGCCTGAGCTTTACGATTTGCAGATACAATAGATAATACAGACCCAATAGCCACAAGCATAACGAGAGAAAAAATAGATACAGCTACCATGATTTCGATAAGAGTGAACCCCTCTCGAAGCTTAGGAGCTTTAAAGCTTAGGAGCTTAGAAAAAACGTTTGAGCGTTTTTTGTCTGCTATGTTTTCTTTTTTAGTTGTTTTGATTTGCATTTCAGTAGAAAATTTCATACTTTTATTATATCCTATTTATTTTTTTATGTTTATTCATCATCCATCGTCTTATCATTCAAACTTACTGATTTTCTAATAGGACAAGTTTTGTCTTTGTATTTCCTTACCTTCCAAGCTACTAAGCTTGTTTACTTCTAAGCTTTTATTGCAACTCTTCGCATCCACCTTGTGTACTACCAGCATCAATATTATCTACACTTATCTGACCAGAACCATAAACGCTGACTGATCGGCATTTATCGCCGAGCGAGGATTCAATCACAATTTTGGCTTGACTATATTTAATTTTATTACCGCTTGAATCCACTAAGTGAATATTCGCATCAGGATTTGGTTTTACAAACACGATATCTAGTGCGACATCCCCACCTGGTCCACATATCCAATCTTCACCATCATTACTTGCACAAAATTGTTTAATTCTGCCTTGTGCAAGAATATTTGGATCGACACTCAAATTTTCATTAATACCATCATATTTAAAATTAAATTCTGTATTTTCATTAACCATAGTACCAAATGAAGTTGGTATATCCATAAAATCTCTGAAAAAATTTGGCCTACCTCCATCTTCTGCAGATTCAAAATGTACCCCATAACCTACCTTATACTTATCAATTGTAGAGCATCCTGACCCAATCACCGCACAATCAATAGCACCTTGTCTCGAACTAATACCATAAACTTGTGCCTGACGAATTGACAATGCAATCTCATAAGTCATATTAGTTATCAAAATATCACTAGAAAATTTAGTTTGTCTAAAAAGTATTGCTGAAGTAATAACTGCCATGATAGCCACAGCAACGATGAGCTCGATGAAGGAGAACCCATCTCGAAGCTTAGAAGCTTTAAAGCTTAGAAGCTTAGAAGAAACACTTCTGTGTTTTTTGTCTGCTGTGTTTTCTTTTATATTTGTTTCAATTTGCATTTTGTATTTATATTTTCCTTCTAAGCTACTAAGCTTGTCTGCTTCTAAGCTTTAGTTTGCGAATAGCAAAACATTAAGACTTAACAGATCCGGTGAAAAGTAATATGCAAGAATGGTTCCGAGAACCAAAAACGGTGCAAAAGGCATCTCACTCTTCATTGTCAAAAACGGCAATTTTAATTTTGTAAAATTCCGCATACCTAAAAGTATTAGTGATACACCAGCCGCGATCCAGAATCCAAGAATTATTGCCGAAACACCCTTCGCGAGACCAAGAAGGAATCCTATGCCAATAGCTAATTTACCATCACCCAATCCCATCCATCTTCCACCAGACAAAAACCACATCAGAAAAAATGGAATAAATAGAATAACTCCAGCAAATAGATTTGAAATACCTACTAGTGACTTAAAATAAAACGCGTTATGAGTCCCTAAAAGCCAAAACAAAGAGACAAGCCCAAAAATAAATACCACTAGGTCCGGAACTATCTTATGCTTGATATCATACACAGAAATAATGATAAGGAGTGAAAACACAAACCAATAAAACACCATTTCAAGCGGTGAGATAAATGGTAATCCACTAATAGTCTTAAAATAAACAATAACAAATACTAGTCCAGTAATGAGCTCAACCAACGGATACTGCCAAGACATCGGAGTTCTACATGACCTACACTTACCTTTTTGAAATATAAAGCTTAAGACAGGTATCAATTCAAAAACTTTTAAAGTTTTGCCACAAGAAAAACAAAATGACCTACCGCCTATCGTACGTCCAGTTTTATAGCGAAGTATGACAACATTCAAAAAACTTCCGATTATTATTCCAAATATAAAGACAAAAATAGCAATGGTTGAAATCATACAATAATTATAGCGTAGAAATACCTAAATACAAACAACAAATCAACTGATAAATAAACATGCACCGCGCCTAAGGGCGCGGTGCATGTTTATTTGTTGTATATACAATCTCATTCTTAAGGACCTACAATAATATAGTCAATATCACTCCCCAGATTCATCTCTCCGCCACAAGAAATTCCATTATCTCCACCAACATTACCATCCTTGATCTCCAGGTCTGCACCTAAGCAATAATGCTTTGGCACATCAGTATTACTGTATGCGTAAGCGTAATTTCTGTCTATCTTATCAGTTTTTGGATCAATAGGAATAACGCCATCTGTAAAATATGCTTTCATTTCAGGTTCATCTAAGTTATTAGGGAATTGCCCACCATTCTCAGTAAAATATAATTCTACCGCTTTAGACAAAGACTTTAAATCCCCCATTCGGACAGAATCTCGTGCTTTTTCTTTACCACCCTGTAACACATTAACAAATGTGGCTGCCAAAGTCGCTATTAAAGCAATCACAACCAGAAGCTCTATGAGAGTAAATCCGAGAGAAGTTTTTTTAGATATTGTACTCATAACCTTGTTTAAAATAATTATTCTATCAAGCAACCATTTGTCTCGTTACAAGTTATAGTATCGACACCGTCTGTTGAAGAAAAAGAAAACGTATTTGCATTAACATCAGAAATGGGACCAGAAGCATAGCTCCATCCAATAGCAAGCTCTGGCCAAACTGAATCATCGGTATCACATATTAATTCACCAACGGTTGTTTCATTCAATATTGAACCGTCATCTAAACATGTTATCGCTAATGGAAAAATACTATCCATAGTGGACTGTATAGAAGCAATTTTAGCTTTTGCACTCGACTTATATAATTACAAAAAGATTACAGAAGACATAATACCTAATATCGCAATCACAACCAAAAGATCCACTAAA
>CAZOAK010000025.1:0-341 GCA_964577785.1 uncultured Candidatus Saccharibacteria bacterium
AGAAGTCATTATAAAAGGAGGGGTGGATGTTCGTCGTGACCAGGGTAAAATGATTTTCTTTGATTTTCGTGATATGTCTGGAAAAGTTCAGGGAGTTGTATTGCCTGGATCGTCTGCTAAAGAAAATGCGGAGAAATCTCGTCCAGAATGGGTAGTAGAAATAAAAGGTAAAGTCAACAAAAGACCAGAGAAAAATGTGCAAGCAGATAAACAAAACGGAGATATTGAGCTTGAGATTTTGGAAATTTCGGTATTAAATGAGGCAGAGACTCCACCGTTTCCAATTGATACGGATGGTTATGATATTGATGAGGAAGTTCGCCTCAAATACAGATATGCTG
>CAZOAK010000025.1:351-10677 GCA_964577785.1 uncultured Candidatus Saccharibacteria bacterium
ACCAAGACTCCAAAAAAATATAAAAATTCGATCTGAGTTTGTGGATAAAGTTAGACAGTTCCTTTTTAGTAAGGGATTTACAGAAATCGAAACACCGTATTTTACAAGTACTACACCAGAAGGATCCAGAGACTTTGTGGTGCCTTCTAGACTTTATCCTGGAAAATTCTTTGCACTCCCACAAAGTCCTCAGCAATACAAACAACTTTTGATGGTTGCTGGATTTGAAAGATATTTTCAAATAGCGCGGTGTTTTAGAGATGAGGATCTAAGAAGAGATCGAGGATTTGAACATACACAAATCGATATGGAAATAAGTTTTATTACAAGAGATGAGCTTATGGATCTAGATGAAGAACTCATGACTATTGTGGCGGAATCATTAGGTAAAACAATTAGAGAAAAACCATTTCCTAGAATTACATACAAAGAGGCGATGGAAAAGTACGGTGCTGATAAGTTTGATATGCGAACAGATGAAGAAAAGGCTGCAGGTGTACTCGCTTTTGCATGGGTGATTGATTTTCCAATGTTTGAGAAAGATAAAAATGGTAAGTGGACATTTACACACAATCCATTTTCTTCACCTGCTCCAGAACATATCGATTGGCTTTTAAAAGGAGAGAATATTGAAAACATTATAACTCAACAATATGACCTTGTGTGTAATGGATTTGAAACTGGCGGAGGAAGTATCCGTGCGCATAAACCAGAAATTCTAAAGGCTACCTTTAAAATCATGGGATACAATGAAGAACAAATTGAAAGAGATTTTGGACATATGTTAAAAGCTTTCACATTTGGTACACCGCCACACGGAGGTATTGCTCATGGTATTGAGAGAATGATGATGATTCTAACTGGTGAAGAGTTTCTTCGGGAGGTACAAGCCTTTCCGCAAACATCATCAGGGAAAACTTCTGTGATGGAAGCTCCGAGTGATTTGTCTACAGAACAGTTGGTTGAATTGGGAATTTCAGTCAATAAAGTTAAATAAAATGAGTGAGAAGATTCCAGGATCAGTAAATCAATACGAAAATGGTAATCTAGATGGGGAGGTTAAGCAACTTGTGATTGATGCAATGGCATTTATGAAGAGGGCTTGGGATTTTGAGTTAAGTAATTTTGAGTATATGAAATTATTTCATATAGCCAAGGAAGTAATCAAAAATAAAGAAAGTGTAGTTGATTATGCTGAATCACTTACAAGAGAAGAAAAGTTTACTGGAGAAAATTGGAATGATTTTAGGTCTTATTCATTTGGACCTGCTAAGATCGTTAATCGTTTTTTCTTAAATGAGTACGGTATACATCCTCAAGAATTCCCAAAAGAAGATTTTGGAGGTGCTACAGAAGATTTCAAGAGGTATTTAAAAGTTTTACAAAAAAAACACAGAGAAGGTGATGATGAACAGAGTCAATTAACACATGAGTAATAATCATTTCAAAATAAAAACAGAAGTATTTGAAGGTCCACTAGATCTTTTGCTGACTCTGGTTGAAAAGAGGAAGCTCATGATAAATGACATCGCGCTTGCGTCGGTGACTGATGAATATTTGAAATATGTTGAGGGAATGCCACACACTGAAATAGCGTCTCGTGCCGAATTTATTTTGGTTGCATCTACACTGCTTCTTATTAAATCTAGATCACTTCTTCCAGGGATTCTACTATCTGACGAAGAACAAATGAGTGTTGAAGACCTGGAGACTCGACTCAAGATCCTACAAATTATTCGAGAGGGAAGTGAGAATATTAAAAATAGTTTTGGTAAGCAAATAATATTTGGAAGTGAGGGGTCTGGCGTTAAGAACCCTGTTTTTTCTCCACACAAAAGTATCACTCTTGATTCAGTCAAAAATTCTTTGAATAATGTTATTGGAAGATTTCCTAAAAAAGAAGCACTCCAAAAGGCAATTGTTAGACAGGTGGTATCACTTGAGGAAATGATTGATAGATTGACTAAAAAGATTCAGTCCGGATTGTCGCTTAGTTTTAAACAATTTACTGGCGCCAATAAGGCAGAAAGCAGAGAACAAAAGGTGGAAGTGATTGTGAGTTTCTTGGCAATGCTTGAATTAGTTAAGCAGGGAATAGTGGATGTAATGCAGGACAATCATTTTGAAGATATTAAGATGGAAACGACTGAGTCACTCGGAGTACCGAGGTACTAGGGAAGCTTAGTACCGCTCTCGGGTATCACTACTGTAGTAGGTTTCAGGTTTCAGCTTAGGGCTTGGAAGGAAATAAATAAAGTTCTAAATTATAATTTCTAATGATACAATAAAACGATGAACGACAAAAAGACTGAACAACTTATAGAAGCAATACTATTTTGGAAAGGAGAGCCAATTACTTTAAAAAAGTTGGCTGAATTGTGTAAGACAAATTTGGAAGAACTTAATAATTCCTTAAATTCCTTGGAAGAAAACTTAAAGGATAGGGGAATTATTTTGATTCGCAAGGATGATGAAGTAATGCTCGGGACTGCTCCCTTTGCTGGTAAGATTATTGAGGATTTGACTAAGGAAGAATTATCCAAAGAGCTTTCAAAGGCAACGCTTGAAACTTTGTCCATTATTCTATATATGTCTCCAATAAAAAGAAGTGCCATTGATTATATTAGAGGAGTTAATTCACAATTCTCAATTCGCCATTTAGAAATGAGAGGACTTATTGAAAAGACAACTTCAGACACTGATAGTAGAGTTTATCTATACAGACCCACTTTTGAAGCGCTTTCATTTCTTGGAGTCTCTAGACTTGATGATATAGAAGGATTTTTTGAAATAAAAGAAAAGCTGGATGCATTCCAAAAACAAAAAGATGAAGAAATAAAAGTTGAATTAGGAGAAGAAAATAATGATATGGAATAAAAACAAAAAAAACAATATGCGAGTGGTTCACCCAATTATATATATTTATGTGGGTGTTTTTGTTTTGATTATTGTGCTTTTGTTTTCGAACAGTATTGGTGTTATTGAAAGTATTAACAACGATAGGATAAGAAATAATTATTTTGAATCATTACCAATAAAAGCACAGTCGGTTTATATTTATGATATTCAAGAGAATAAAGTTGTGTATGCTAAAAATGAACATACTCCTTTACCACTAGCCTCGATCACAAAACTAATGTCAGTTTACTGTGCACTTGATAATGTGGACGAAAACAAAATAATCACTGTACCAAAAAGTGTTTTCGAACCATTTGCTAGTTCAACTCCAGAAATTTCTGAATTATGGAAAATTAGAGACTTGGCAATTTATACACTTATAGAATCGTCCAATGCTGGTGCAGAATTGTTGGCAGAGAGTTCGCTTGGTATGAATAATACAATAGATTGTATGAACAAGGTGGCTGAGGAAATGGAATTATTTGAAACAAAATTTTTTAATGTTACTGGACTTGATATAGATGGTGATAGATCTGGGGCTTATGGATCTGCGGAAAATGTCGCTAGTATGCTCCATAATATTTACACTAAATACCCTGCGGTTCTTGGAATGACATCCTATCCTAGCTATGATATATATAGCTTAAATGGTATAATTCACACTGCAGAAAATACAAATGTTGCAAGTCGGGAAATCACTGGCCTTTTGGCATCAAAAACAGGATTTACTGATATATCTGGTGGGAATCTGACATTTATAATGAATGCTTCACTCCAGCACAAAGTGGTCGTAGTGATACTCGGTTCAACACAAGAAGAAAGATTTACTGACGCATTGGTTATAAGTAAGGCAATTATTGAGCCATTCTCTAAATAATACAATTTATTATGATAGAAAATATTATCAAAGTTTTTGGTCCATCAGCACTCTCATTTTTTATTGGAATTTCTATTACACCGACTATTACTCATTTTTTATACAAATATAAAGCCTGGAAGAAAAAGGCGGGAAAAATTGCAACAGACGGTAGGGAAACACCAATTTTTAATGAACTTCATAAAGATAAAGAAGTTGGAACACCAAGGCTCGGGGGAATGGTTATTTGGATAAGTGTTATTTCGACTGCGCTCGCACTTTGGATTATAGCTAAAATATTCGGTACACCAGAAACTATTAAACTTGATTTTATAAGTCGAAGCCAAACATGGATTCCGCTTGCCACATTAATTGTCGGGGCCATCATTGGATTTTTTGATGACATAATGGAGATATACGGTACGAATGGTTACCGTGCTGGTGGAATGTCTTTACGAAAGAGATTATTTGCAGTGGCAAGTATGGGTATCCTGTGCGGTGCATGGTTTTATGATAAATTGGATGTGAGCGCGATTGCTCTACCATTTGATGCGAGTTTGGATTTGGGGTATTGGTTTATTTTGTTTTTTGCTCTTGTAATGTTATTTATTTATTCAGGTGGGGTTATTGATGGTATTGATGGATTATCTGGCGGAGTTTTCGCAGTTATATTTTCTACTTATGCTGGGATTGCGTTTGCTCAAAATCAAATTAATCTAGCGGCATTTTGCGCAGTTGTTGCGGGAGGAATTCTGGCCTTTTTGTGGTTTAATGTCCCACCAGCTAGATTTTATATGTCAGAAACTGGATCAATGGCACTGACGACAACCCTGACTGTCGTTGCATTCATGACTGATACTCTGGGTGGTGGACATGGTATTTTAGTTTTACCAATAGTTGCTATGCCACTTATTCTTACAACCTTGTCTGACATAATACAACTTGGCTCAAAGAAAATTAGGAATGGAAAAAAGGTATTCCTAGTAGCACCTATTCATCATCATTTTGAGGCACTCGGCTGGCCTTCGTATAAAGTTACAATGAGATACTGGATTCTCTCAGTTGTGTTTGGAATTATTGGACTTTGCCTAGCTCTTTTATAATAGTTTTAAATAATAATGGGTAACAAAATTGATAAACTTTTTCTGACCTCAGTAATTATCTTAATTATTTCTGGTTTTTTCATTTTCAGCTCAGCATCACTTGGTCTTCTGGCTAAGAATGAAAGTAAATTTACAGCTGTTGCATTTAATCAGGTATTTTTCGGACTCTGTCTAGGCACTTTGGCACTTCTTATTACATCTTATATTCCTTTTAAATTTTGGAAAAAGTACTCATTAGTTATTTTTGGATTTACTTCAATTCTTGCTGCTCTTGTTTTTGTACCAGGGATTGGTTGGAGTCACGGTGGAGCAACCCGCTGGATAAATGTTTTTAATATTAATTTTCAACCATCAGAATTACTCAAAATTGGCTACGTGTTTTATCTTGCTGCTGTGTTTACTAAATACAAATCCAAGATAGGTGAGTTCAAATACGGACTTCTACCATTTATGTTAATTACTGGAGTTGTTGGCGTTTTAATTTTATTGGAACCAGATAATGATACTTTTTTTATGATGGCGCTGGCTGGAATTTCTATGTATTTTGTTGCTGGTGCGAAGCTCAAGCATCTAGGGATTTTATTTTTGATTGGTATTGTCGGATTCGCCTCTATTATTATGATGAGACCTTATGTTTTAAATAGAATAATGACATTTATAAATCCAAGTGAGAATTCTCTAACATCTGGATACCAGATACAGCAATCACTTATAGCAATAGGTTCTGGAGGGATTACAGGCAAAGGTTTTGGTCAAAGCAGTCAAAAATTTAGTTTTTTACCTGAACCAATAGGGGATTCTATATTTGCTGTTGCAAGTGAGGAGTTTGGAATCATTGGAAGTGTGGGTATTATTGTGGCGTTCCTTTTCTTTGCTTTAAGAGGGCTCAAAATTGCATCCAAAGTAAATAATGAATTCGGTAGACTAGTGGTGGTAGGTATTGTTATACTAGTTGTGGTGGGGTCATTTTTGAATATTGCAGCTATGCTCGCTATAATACCTCTGACAGGAACCCCTCTCATATTCATTAGTCATGGCGGTACGGCATTATTTATAGCAATGGCAGAAGTAGGAATAATATTGAATATTTCTAGGAGTAGGAGTAAATAATATATTTAAGTATTTAAGGATTTAATAAAACATTTAAGAAGTTAAGTAAAACATGAAAATCATTTTAGCAGGAGGAGGATCGGGAGGACATTTTTATCCTCTAATAGCCATAACACAAAGCATTAGAGATATTGTAAAAGAAAAAAATCTTTTGCAAGTCAAGATATATTATTTTGCATCATCACCTTATAACTCTGGTGTACTATTTGATAATGAAATAGAATTCAGAAAAATATATGCTGGTAAAATAAGAAGATATTTTTCTATTCAAAATTTTTTTGATGTCATAAAAACAGCATATGGCTTTGTCGATACTTTTTTGAAAGTGTTTTCTGTTTTCCCTGATTTGGTAATAAGTAAGGGTGGGTTTATGAGTTTGCCAGTCGTATATGCTGCACATATTTTAAGAATACCGATAATAATTCATGAAAGTGATAGTGTGCCAGGTAGAGCTAATCTCTGGGCTAGTAAGTACGCAACAAAAATTGCTGTCGCTTTTTCTGAAGCTAGCGAATTCTTTCCAAAAGAAAAGGTGGCTTGGGTAGGCAATCCATTGCGCAGAGAAATATTAACACCTGTAAAGTCAGGTGCTAGAGAATATTTAAAACTCGAGGATACAACTCCAATCGTTGTTGTTATGGGTGGGTCACTTGGTGCTAGGGTGATAAACGATGCAGTATCTGATTCTTTGTTAGAATTATTACCAAAATATCAGATTATTCACCAGACTGGTAAACTTAATTTTAAAGAAGTGGAAGCAACATCTAGTGTTGTTCTACGAGACAGCGAATTTAAGAACAGATACCATCCTTATGATTATCTTAATGAATTGTCACTCCGTATGATTGGTGGAATAGCAGATATAATAATTTCTAGAGGAGGATCTACATTATTTGAGATAGCGAGTTGGGGTGTTCCTTCTATTATTGTCCCGGTCACAGATAGTAATGGTGATCATCAGCGTAAAAATGCTTATAATTATGCCCGAAGTGGAGGGGCAATTGTGATTGATGAGAATAATCTAACTCCAGAAATATTAGCAACAGAGATAAAAGATATATTGGAAAATTCAGAGAAAATTAAAAAAATGAAGGCTGGTGCATTATCATTTGCCAAAACTGATGCCGCATACAAGATAGCGGAGGAGGCGATCGCAATAGCTTTGACACACGAGGCATAGAAATAAATAGTGAATAGTAGATAGTAGATAACAATAAAGCAAAAATTTAAAATGACTGATATAGATAAAAAGGTGGTAACAAGATTCGCACCAAGTCCAACAGGACTTCTTCATTTAGGTACATTTCGTACTGCGATTTTTTCATATTTATATGCCAAGAAAAATAATGGCAAATTTATTCTCCGAATTGAAGATACTGATAAGGAAAGATCTAAAAAGGAATTTGAGACAAATATTTTAAATTCTCTGGAATGGCTCGGCTTAAAATATGATGAGATGTATCGCCAGTCTGATCTAGTAAAAAGACATAGATTCTATCTCGAGAAAATGATTAGTGAGGGTAACGCATATATTTCAAAAGAAGAAGCTAAAGATGGGAGTGGGGTTATAAAAGAAATTGTTAGATTTAAAAATCCAAACGAAGTTGTTTCTTTTCATGATGAAATAAAAGGTTTGGTAACAGTTGATACTACGGATCTTGGAGATTTCGTAATTGCCAAAAACATGAATGAACCATTATTCCATCTTGCGGTTGTTGTTGATGATTTTGAAGAAGGAGTGACACATATTATTCGAGGAGAGGATCATGTCTCTAATACACCTAGACAAATATTAATCCAGAGGGCTATTGGTGCTCCAACTCCTGTATATGCACATTTACCACTTGTCTTGGGGGAGGATAAATTAAAACTTTCAAAAAGAAGAGGTGCCTTATCTATTGGTGCTTACAAAGATAAGGGTTATATAGCAGAAGCAATTTTGAATGGTGTTGTATTTATAGGTTGGAATCCTGGTACCGAAAAAGAAATATTTACAAAATCGGAATTGGAGGAATCTTTTGATTTGAAACAGGTTCAGAAGAGTCCTGCGGTATTCAATGAGGTAAAATTAAAATGGTTCAATAAAGAACATATTAAATTAATGCCTATTCAGAGCCAGGAAAAATATGTTTTAGAGTTTTTGCCAGAAAATATTAAAAACTTTGCTAATTTTACTATTCCGACGTTTAGAAAAATACTTCCAATAATTATTGAGCGAATAGATTGTTTTGGAGATGTAACTCAAATGGCGGATGTTGGTGAGCTTGATTACTTTTTCCATAAACCACAAGTTTCAAAAGAAATTTTAGTTTGTCCAGAAAAACTCCGCAAAGGTGCAGAACTCACATATTCAATGGTAGGTACACATTTAGGAAAGATTGTTGAACTATTAAATACAGTAGAGGAAGATAAATTTGATGCCGAAACAGTCAAAAGTACTGTTTGGGATTACGCAACAGAAAATGGTAGAGGAATTGTGCTCTGGGCAATGCGAACAGCATTATCTGGGGCGGAAAAATCTCCTGACCCTTTTCAAATTTCTGCTATAATAGGTAAGGACGAGACATTGTCTCGACTTACAAATAGTGCAAATCTCTAAAAATAATAAACCAAAGAGCAAATACTTAGCTATCTTTATAGTGGTGTTTATTTTTGCGTCATGTTTTACATTTTTTAGTAATGTTGAAGCGGATCTTGTTGATACATTGAAAGATAAAATTGAATCAAAATCAAATGAAATTAAAAAGTTGGAGGAGGAGATTAAGGCTTATGAGACAAGTCTGAACAAAACTGCTGAACAGGCAAAGTCACTTCAAAACGAACTTCAGACATTAACTTTGGCAAAAAAGAAATTGGAAACGGAATTGAAGCTTACAAACAAAAATCTTGATACTACAACTAAAACAATTGGTAAATTATCTACACAGATAACAGAAACTGAGGAGTCAATCGAAAATAAGCGTGATGCAATAAGGCGTTCTCTGAATAACATGAGATTGTTTGAAGACGTTAGTCTCATTCAAACATTTTTGTCATCAGAAAATATAAACGAAGTTTCAACTTATATAGAGCAATCAGAAAAAATTAATGAATCAATAGGGGTTGCTATCAATGAGCTTCGAAATTTAGACGTGGAATTATCAGAACAAAAAACTGAGCAAGAGGGTAAGAAGGTTGTTTTGAAAAAGCTTCAAAATGATTTGTCTGGTCAAACTAAGGCTGTGTCTGACACTGCTAAGCAAAAAGATAAATTGCTCGTAGATACTAAGAGTCAGGAATCAAATTATAAAAAACTTTTAGAAGAAAAGGTAAGGCTACGGGCTGAATTTGAAAAAGAATTATTCAAATTTGAGTCAGAATTAAAGATTGCTATTGATCCATCAAAACTTCCATCTAAGAAGGCTGGTGTATTGTCATGGCCACTTGAAACTGTTTATCTCACACAGCAATTTGGACAGACAGGTGTTTCTGGTCGTTTATATGCATCTGGCACACATAATGGTATTGATCTCCGTGCAGGCATGGGTACCAAAGTCGTTGCTTCACTTTCTGGATCTGTCACTGCAACAGGAAATACTGATTTGAAAAAGAGTTGTTATTCATATGGTAAGTGGGTTTTGCTTAAACATTCAAATGGTCTCTCGACTTTGTATGCGCATTTATCATCTATTAGTGTGAATCCGGGGGACGTTTTGGCTACAGGAGATACTGTTGGATATAGTGGGAACACTGGATACGTTACAGGACCACATTTACACTTTACAGTTCTTGCAACAGAAGGTGTGCGCGTGATGCCAATTCCAACTGCTACAAATTGTGGAGGAGTAACTATTCCAATTGGAACTCCACAAGCGTTTCTGGATCCACTACTATATCTACCACAATAAGAAGTTAATAAGATGGTTAGCTAGTTAGCTAGTAAGTGAAATGCGAATGAATTCTTATTATCAATTTTTTTCTTCCCTCACAAACTAACCAGCTGACAAACTCACAACCTGGCTTGCACACTGCGCGCAAGCTGTTGTATAATTTTAGTTATGTTTAAATCAAATGATTTAGGAAGCACTAGAAGTAGAAGTAGAGGATTTATCATGTACATTGTTTTGATAATTATTGCTCTCGCACTTCTAAAATATTTTTTTAATATTTCTTTCAAAGATATATTTACTAATCAAGTAGTAGTAGATATTTGGGTCATCGTTAAGTCACTCTTTGTCGTTCTTTGGGACACTCTCTTGTTATTGCTCGATTTTCTAAAACAATTACTTGCTACTGCCAAGGTATTTGTGGCTGGGCTTAATAAATAACTTTATATAAATGCCCAAAAACTTCACTCCTTTCTTCACTAAACTAGGAAAC
>CAZOAK010000026.1:0-10649 GCA_964577785.1 uncultured Candidatus Saccharibacteria bacterium
TCTCCTTAAAAGGGAGCTGCTCTACCGACTGAGCTATGGACGCAATTATCTACAACAGAGTTGCAAACATAAGAGAAAATATACCAGAAAAATTAAAAAAGTCCATTGCATTTTAATAGAATGGACTTTTTGTATTTATACATAATATTTCACACTTTTCTTCTAAATCGGTAAATCTATTCCGAAATACCCAGCACCAGAGATAACAAGGCATAACATTATTCCTGCGAGCAACAGATAAACATCAGAGTGTCTTTGAAGTTCCACCTTACCATTCCTTTTTACTATAAATCCTATTATTCCAACTATAAAAAATATTAAAGCTACCATCTGAGTCATTAATCCCATGAGTAACATAATTCCACCTACAAATTCAACAATACAAAGTATATATGCCCATAGCTTGTACGGTTTTATTCCTAACTCTTTGAAAAAAGCTATTTTTAGTTGCCATTCACTAGTAAGTCCTTTATATCCAAAAGATAAAAAGTACAATCCTCCAATAATACGGAGAATGAATGGTACGAGTTGACTCCAGCTTAGTAAGTATGGGAATATGCTTTGCATACTTATATTATACATAATATTAGAAAGTAATGGAAAGACGAATCTATATAATAATAGATAACATAAGAAGCAAACAGAATGTGGGTTCTATTTTTCGTACCGCAGATGCCTTGAGGGTGTCTAAAATATATTTGTGTGGTACGACTCCATGTCCATTGGACAGGTTTGGTAGAGAGGTGGGGGAGATATCTAAAACCGCACTGGGTGCAGAAAAGAACATTAAGTGGGAATATTCTAAGACTACAAATAGTGTAATTAACAAATTAAAAAAGGATGGGGTGAAAATTGTAGCAATTGAACAGGCTAAAAATTCAGTTGATTATAAAAAAGTAAAAATAAAAGACAATGTTGCTTTTGTGTTGGGCAACGAAGTGAACGGAATAAATAAAAACACTTTAAAGCTCTGTGATGTTGTTGCAGAGATTCCAATGAAGGGGGGGAAGGAGTCTTTGAATGTTTCTGTAGCGTGTGGAGTTGCTTTGTTTAGAATACTTAATATCTAGCTTAGAAGCTTACGGGGTGTGGATGCAAAGCTTAGTAGCTTAGAAGAAAATGCACCGCGGCTTTGTCGCGGTGCATTTATGAATTTATATTTAAAGCTTGCAAGCTTCTAAGCTCTCAGCTCCTAAGCTTATTTCTGCATTCCCAATTCCTTTAAAAATTCTTGAAGTTCTGCCCCTTGAATTCTTCGGACACTGTTCTGGGCAAGATTGCCGACTTTAATATTCATGATTCGAACACGAGTTAGATCTTTTACTTGGTTTCGAAGTGCTTCCACCATTCTGCGCACTTGTCTCTTCTTACCCTCTGTTATGACAATGCTAAATTTTTTGTAGCCAAGAATTGTAACAAGGCAAGGTTTTGTTTTGTATGTGACTTTACTATATTCTTCTTTTATAACGACACCCTTTTCTAGTGCTTTGGCGAATGCTTCGTCAATTTTTGTTTCTGTTTCTACTATATATTCTTTCTCGTGATTTTCTTCTGGGTTTAAAAGTTTGCCAGTTATTCGTCCGTCATTGGTAAGAATAATCAGTCCATGTGAATCTTTGTCTAAACGCCCGAGAGGGAAGACTTTGGCTCCTTCAGTTTTACCCTTTATCATTTTACTTATATCCATATCATCTCCTTTAGCAGAGTGAGTCAACACATTTCGTGGTTTGTTGTATGCGAAATATAGATGGCCTATTTCTTTAGAATCTTTTTTAACCGTTACTTTATCAGTAGATAGTACTTGATCTCCCAGTTTGGCGACTTTACCATTGATTAAAACTCTTTTAGCTTCAATCATTTCGTCAGCCTTTCTTCTGGAGGCAATTTTTTGGTCTGCTAAGTATTTATTTATTCTCATCTGTCTAATCTACACTTTTATCCAAGTTTTGCAAACCAAACTACTTTTGATGTGTATCGCAAAAGTGAGCACTTCTCGCGCCAACTATTTTTCTTACAATCTTTCCAGAACATCCTTTCACCGAACATTTGCTTCCAGTTTTTCTGTACGCTTTGTGTTGCTCTTGGAATTTACCTTTTTCACCTAGAATATTTCTATAATCACTCATGGAGTCTCCTCCAAAGTCTATTCCTTTTTGTAGTGTTGATTTCATTGCTTTAAACATCAGAGCAAATTCTTTATCGCTTATGTCATCAACTTTTCTTTCCGGATGAACTCCTGCACGCCAAAGTATTTCGTCAGAATAAATGTTTCCAATGCCCGCAATTATTTTAGGTTCTAGTAATACTGTTTTGATTTTGCCACTTGGTCTTAATTTTAAACGAGATATAAATTTATCCGATGTAAAACTTTTTTCCAGTGGTTCTGGTCCGATGTCTTTCAGATGAATACTATCGATATGTTTGTCTTTATGAATATGTGTGACTTTGGCAAATCTTCTCATGTCAGCAAGAACTAAGTGTCTGCCATTAGATAGAGTAAGTACAAATCTAATGTGTCTGTTAAATGGGTCTCCGAGAGGGGATTGTTTGTTTACAGGCTCCCACACCTCTTCTTTTCTTGCATTTTTATTGATACTTGAAAATTGAGACTTGGATAATTTCTTCATAGTGTACTCACCAAAAAGCACATGCCCGGTCATTTTCATATGGATTAGTATCGAAGAGCTGTCGGAGAGATTTATTAGAATATTTTTTGCTCGTCTTTCAGCCCTAATTATTTTCTTGCCGATTACTTCCTTTTTGAAATTTTTAAAAAACTTCGGATCTTTTATATTATTCTTACCAGTATGAAAATCATTGTTGTTTTTATAATCAGTCCAAACATCGGTGATACACAAGCCTTTTGTGTATTTGTTTATTCCATCAACTGTTGTTTGTACTTCTGGGAGTTCTGGCATATTGGGTGGAATTAAGTATTAAGAATTAGGAATTATGTATAAATGCAAGAAACTATAAAATGCTATATTTTTCCGGGTTTCGAAATGTATCAAATAAAGTATCTATTTTGTCTTGTATTATATGTTCATCGATAAAATATGGTTTATGAAAGAACTTTCTTTGTTTGGTAATATTTATCAATTCTTCAAAAGTTACCAATTTAGGTTCTGTTTTTTCGCCCATACTCAGCATTATATTTTTTGTTTCAATATGATTCTTTGCAACAAATGTGTAAACGTTTGAGTGGACATCATTACTTCTTTGCATTACTTCAACCAAATAAAAATCTCTGAATACCATACCCGTTTCTTCTTCTAATTCTCTTTTTGCTGCAGATAGAATGTCTTCATCCTCATCTACACCACCCGCAACAATAGAATCACTTTTCCTGCCCCAATGAGGCTGCTCCTCCTCTATTATTACAACCTGCTCATCTATTACCGGGTATATAATTACAGTATCAAATCTTTTTAATGATTCGAATGTTTTAATACTTCCATCAAACTGCTCTTGTTCCCATTGATGCACTTCCCATCTTATACCTTTAAAAATTTTTTTAGCATGATCTGGTAGTGGGTGGTGATTCTGAGGCTTTATATGTTTCATTGCTTCAATCTACTTATTTAGCACCTTTAATGCAAGTTTTATTCTCTCCTGGGTTGAGGTATTGTTTGGTATTTCCTTTAATGCTTTACGAGCATCATTTTGACTATAACCAAGGGATTGCAAAGCCTCTATTGCGTCAACCTCTTCTTTAAATCCTTCTCCCACATCTTCTTTATCAAATTTACCTTTAAGTTCTAGAACGATTTTATCTGCATTCTTTTTGCCAATACCTGAGACTTTGGTTAGGTGACTTGTGTCATTAGAAGCCACAGCTTTTTTGAGGGCACTCACTGTTGTAACATTTAGAATTCCTAAAGCTGTCCGGGGGCCAATACCAGATATACCAATCAGTAGCTCGAAGAATTCTAATTCATCTTTTGTTATAAACCCAAATAAGTCTTCAACATCTTCGCGAACCACATGATGAATCCATAGAGATTTCTCCTGACCAATGTGGTCACCTTCTAATGTTTCAAATGTTCCAAAAATTTTATAACCTATACCATTAACGTCCAAAACTAAAAATTTGTCTTCTTTATGCAGTATTGTGCCCTTGAGGTGGATAATCATATTAACAAGTATATAGTATTAGGTACCTGCCTGCCAGAGACTTGCCGAACTAGATACACAATACTATTGCCTGAAACTTTAGGTGACCGATTCAATACTTGTCTATATTAGGCATGTCGGGTAGGTAGAGTATAAAGGGAATATGGCCAGGTTCTAGTCTGCTTGATATTTCAGGCATATATGCTATATTACTCAAATGCCAATTACATCATCAGCTAAAAAAGCACTCAGAGCTTCTAAAAAGAAGTATGTTTATAATATACGCCGTAAAAAGGCAGTAGATACCGTTGTTCACGATATCAAGAAACTGGTAAAGGAAAACAAGATAGAAGAGGCAAAAAAACTTCTTCCAAAGGCCTACCAAGCATATGACAAAGCATCTAAGCTTAAGACTATAGATAAAAATACAGCTTCTCGAAAGAAATCAAGACTTTCAAGAATGATCAAAAACTCAAAGTAAATTAAAAACAAAACCCGGCAATCGCCGGGTTTTGTTTTTAAGGTTTTTGTGATAGTTTGTAGCCAAGGTCAGCACGCCTTCATCGTTCAATGGATAGGACGCATCTTTGCGGAAGATGCAATGTAGGTTCGATTCCTACTGAAGGCACAAAATACAAAAAACTCAGAATAATTATTCTGAGTTTTTTGTATTTTGTGCCTTCAAGCAAGCGTGGGGCGCTTGCGAGTAGGAATCGAAGCCTGTTTGAGAAGTAATAAATGCTGTCAGGGTTAAGAATGGATAATTTTACTTGGCTATTGCTTTATTACTTTATGTAAAATACAATAATATCATGCAAAATCAAACAGGTATTCTTTCTAAAGTAAAAAATATTCTCGCAATAATTTCTTTGGGCCTTCTTTCAATAATTTTGATGCTATTGATCCTGAGCGGCCTAGGAATAAATTTATTTCAAGAACCAAATGTGCAAAAAGTGACTATAGTGGGTCATTCAGAAGAGTTCATCGTACCTTCTTTTGTACAAATTAATGCATATATTTCTGCAAATTCATCGGATAAGAATGAGGCAATGAGACAAGTTACTACTGCTGAGTCAAAAGTATTATCCGAACTTAAAATAATGAATATTTCTGAATCTGATATAGTTCGTCCTTCATCAATCACTACTCAATCAAACGGCAAGTATTCTGTAAGTAACACCATCACTTTTGTTTTAAGAGACATAAAAAAATACAATCAACTAGAATCTGTAAGATCTATACCTAATGTTTCCTATGTTGACCAAGATAAATCTCAGTTACAGGCATTTTCTGTAGTAGACAATGCTCTTAGAGATAAGCTTATTGCAGAAGCAACTTCTGATGCAAGAACTCAAGTGGAAAACAATGCTAAATTACTCAACGGTAAAGTCGGCAAGGTTATTGGATTTGATAATGTTGTTAAAATAGAATCTTATCGAGTGGCTTCTCTTGAAAATGTTCCCGGATTAGATCCGATTTCTCTTAAATTGGGCTATTATGTTACTGCGAGCGCAACCATATCTTACAAGGTTGAGTTTTAGTTTGTAAGTTGCACCCATGTGAGGAATAATTCGCGCTCCATGTACCCAAACCTAAAATCCAACCTTTTCATTTTCTTTGCATTTTTCTTAGGGACTTTTGCGTGCATTTGGGTTTATTCATATTTTTTTAATAATCCAAAGCCAATTTTTGCAGGAGATTTACAAACCCCTCCTATCCTCCCCCTTAAAGAAAGGGGAGGGGAAATGCCCAAAACTATTTTAATATTTGGGGATATGATGCTTGATCGAAATGTGGCAAATAGAATGGATGAGTTTGACTACAACTATCCATTTATAAATATAAAAGATGTTTTGTCGGAGAATGATATTGTTGTCGCTAACCTTGAAGGGGTATTTACCAATAATATATCGATTTCTAGAGAAGATCACACTAAACTCCAATTTACTTTTGATAAGAAATTGATTCCAACTCTGAAAGAATTAAATTTTAGTGTTCTATCACAAGCCAATAATCATACTAGTGATTTTGGATTTGAGGGAGCACGGGAGTCAAAAAAATCTTTGACTGAAAATGGAATTCTTTCGTTTGGTGATTTTTTCAATAGAAATGATGATGTTGTCGTGAAAGAAAATGTTGCTTTTATTGGATTCAATGAGTTTTCTTATACCAATATAGATAAAATTCTGGGTCTAATAAGAAAATATAAATTAGAGGGAAACAAAGTAATTGTTATGCCACATTGGGGGATAGAGTATGTGGGAATAAGTAATTCAAATCAACAAAATTTAGCAAAAGAATTTATTGATGCTGGAGCAGATATTGTGGTAGGTGCACACCCTCATGTGGTACAAGAGATTGAAATTTATAATGGCAAACCTATTTTTTATTCATTAGGAAATTTTGTTTTTGATCAGGATTTTTCCAAGGCAACCACTGAGGGATTAGGAATTAAAATTATTTTTGGTGAGTTTAAGACTGAAATAACCTTTATTCCGTTTGATATTATAAAGAGTCAGGTTAGGTTCAAGTCTGAAGAAGAACATGCAAAGTTTTTAGAAGAACTGAGTGTTAAGTCTTCAGAAGAGATTAGGAAAGAAATAAAAGAAGGAGTACTTTCCTTTTAAATTATTCAGGTTCCAATCCTGCCTGCCAGAGACTTGCTGGATCAGGCATGGTGGGCAGGTAATCAGTTTTCAAGTAAACAGCACCATGGCTCTGCCATGGTGCTGTTTGTATTTAAAGCTAAAACCTGAAAGCTGATACCTCCAAGCTTGCATTTCAAACTAGAATCCTAGAAATTCCATAAATCTTAAAGATAATGGTTCATCTATTTTTTCTTCCGGAATATAATCTAATAAGAAATCTCTAATTGCATCCGCATCAGCATAATCAGTCTCTATAGCTATAACAAGTACCGGGTTAACTATTTTGTTGGTTCTGAGGAGTAATTTTGGTGCAGAATATTTACCTTCAGTAACAGAAAAAGCTCTAAAATCTAAATGAGAATAAGTTCTATCATTCATCACAATACCTTTTTCTGTAATCTCATAGTCTATTAATCGTGGAGGACGTTTTGCGGTCATAAATATCGTCACACCCGCTAGTAATATAAATAATCCAAAAATAGCGTTGTCATAAATAAACGAAATTATTGATATGGATGCTACTAGAATGCCAACAGCCCAAAACCAATCATTGGTTTTTTCTTTGTATTCAAATTCGTATCCTGTCCATCTAATGCGATTATCCATACCATTTATTTTACCATATCTGTAATTAAAAAGTGTACTCACCGTCTACTTTCAGTATAATCTTTATATATTATGGTTTATTCTAAAAAAACAAAAATAATTTTATTGGCATTAATTTTATTGGTTTTGGCAGGTGTTGTTGCATTGGCTTCAATATTTAAAAGAAATGATCGATCAGAAAGTGTGAGTATTCTTACACCTAAAACTCCAAGAAAAGTTGAAATTGTAAAACTTTTTGCAATGCCTCTCTCTAATACTAAAGACCGTATAACCAAAAAACATCTTGGCACATATGTTACACCAAAGAATTCTCCCGTGTCCCCAGAGGTTTTTACAGGTTTTCACACAGCTGTCGATTTTGAAACATTTTCACAGGAGCAAAATACGGATGTGCTAGTATTTGCTATATGTTCTGGCGATATTTCAATAAAAAAGATTGCCAATGGTTATGGTGGTATGGTGGTACAGAACTGTACGTTGGATGGAAGTCCTGTAACTGTGATTTATGGACACGTTAGATTATCTGATATGAAAGCTGATGTGGGCGATATTGTAGAAAAAGGAGAATTTCTGACGAATCTTGGTACAGGGTTTGGTTTAGAAACGGGTGGTGAACGAAAGCATTTACATTTAGGAATTCATAATGGATTAGGTATTGATACTAGGGGATATGTAGCCAATGAAAATGATTTAAATAATTGGGTTAATTTTGAAGAGTGGGTGGAGTAAAAAATCACCTCACTATTTCTAGCAAGGCGATGTGTTTGTGATCTACTGGTCAGATTTTCCAATCAATTTTCTCGAGACCTTCCAGGTCATTCGAATCGAGATGTGATCCTGATGGCCGTAGCGGCGGCCGAATGATCGGCGGTAGATTTTCATCTGGGGTTTTAGATCTGTTTCTCTTGGATCTCAACAACATAATTCCGAAGGAAATGGTGGTGAGCGCCAAGCCGGCGATAATTGGGGAACATGGGGAATGCATGACTTACACCAAACTACCATCCCTATCTGTATTGTCAATATTTAGATTTGATGCAATGTTACTATACAAATTTTTTTGAGCCTCAATGTCTTCTTTATCGATTGTTTGTTTTACAAATTCAAAAATTACAACTATGTCTCTTGGAACATCCTTACTTAGAGGTGTTCCATTTCTCAAGTATGAGATTATTTGCTCTTTATAAAGCCGAGATTGATTAAATAATTCTGGAAATATTGCCTCGAAAGGCTCTTGTTTTTGAGAAGTTAATTTGAAACCACCACGAAATGCTCCGTTCAGTATTTTTGCTTTATATTGTCTTGCTCTTAGGTTTTTTATTCTATCTATCTCTTTTGACCATTCATCATTCACTTCTTCAAATGATTTTTGTATTTCAGGAAAAAGTTTATTCTGAAGAGTCTGCCAATCTGTCGCAAGAAGAGTACCTTTGTGCTCCTTTGCAATTTTTTCTCCCTCAGATTTTGATCCTGGTAATAAATAAGCAAATTCTTTATCCGCAACTTTACTCAAGACTGCAAAATTTTCTAATATTTCATGTAGAACTGCTTGGTCGAAATCGTGAATTACTATAATTTGATTGTCATCCCTTTTTGTATTACCATTTGGTTTATAAATAGAATAACCATCCTTTTCTTGGAGCCCTTCAGTTAGATCTTTTAATTCAGATGTTCCAATGGCATATTTTTTCTCATCAATAGTTGCTACAACGAATGGGTGATCAGGGGTAATTCCCATTTCTACTTTTATTCCCATTTTTTTACAATATGTGCCAAGGAGTATTGCTTGACCAAGACAGTTTGCTTTTATTCCACCATTTTCTGTTGATGCAAGTTTTGGTGTGAATCCCCATCCATAGTATCCACTCTCCATGCTTTCTATATTTAAAAATGGCGTGAATTGTTTTAGGAATTCTTTTGGTGGGAGCTCTCTCATTTTATCTGTAATCATTCCCAAATCCGCATTTGCACTTTCAAATGGAAATCCTTCATCCTTAAATGCAGAAGATACTTTACTCATCATTTCTCGCCTTTTATTCTCTTGAATTTCTACGAATTGAGTTTGTATCTTTTGTGATATTTCAGTTGCACTTTCTCTGGATAACTGGGCTTCAGCTTGTTCTGCAAATATAAGTTCGTTAGCGAGATTATTCCACGCATTTTGTTCTTCCGGAGTGAGTTCACAATTTTGAATTAATTTGTCTGTTGATTCCATGTTGGGAATTATAGCAGAAAGATTGTGGGAAGGCTGTGGAGGGGAGGCGAGAGTTTCGAACTCGAAAATCAATATGCCGTCGCATATTGTTTTCTGTCCTACAAGGGACTTCTATTTTGAGGGCCACTCGGGTTAAGTACCCACACCTCAAGGCCTTGTAAGGGTATTTTAGGATATTTGAGAGAGAGTAGTGGAGGCAGCTGAGTCTAGGGTAGGGATTTTTGAAATGAAAAACAGAGTCTATTTCATCAATGTGTAATTCATTGTATCAATCAATGATTCTTTATCAATAGATTTTATTTTATTTGCAATTGTTTCTCTCTCTTCTTTATTCTTGATAGTAATTTTAATTTGTCCACCAAGTATATTATTACCCATTTGATTCACTGCATCCAAAGTGGCTTGATCATCACTGTGTCTGGATTTGAACTCCTGCAATTCTTCTTCTGGGGAAATATAAACTATAGATTCAATCCCATCCAGTTTCTTGATTTGGCTTACAAATTCCTCTCCTTTAGATCTGGTGGCTCCAGATTTTAGATGTATGTTGATATTGTGTTCTTTCTCGGATTGTGCTCTAACCTGACTATCAATTTGTTCATTAATTGATTTATAGGTGCCAAATTGTTCCTCAAAAAAATCTAGTTTTTTTGATTGAATAAATATATAGGAAACACATATTATTAATAATATTACTAAAACGATCGTGTTTATGTTGTTATTTTTCATATATAAATACTAACATGATTAGGTCGTTGATTCTATAGGATAGGGAGGCGAGAGTTTCGAAGTCTACAGGGTCAGTACCCCGATTAAAGATATGATCGGCGAGATTCGGTCACAAGTAAACTTTTTGTCATCACCTGAAAACTCAAATTAATCCGGAGGCGAGAGTTTCGATCGTTACACGATCAGTACCCCGATTGGAGATTTTGTTTCGCCAAAAGTTGGCTCACAAAATCTGCTCAATCGGGCTTCGAATCTCGCAAGCAGTGCACTCTGGCACTGCACTCCTTCGCCCAACAAAAAAGGCGCCTATTAAGGCGCTCTTGTTTTGTATTGGGCGG
>CAZOAK010000027.1:0-10584 GCA_964577785.1 uncultured Candidatus Saccharibacteria bacterium
TAACCGACATAAATTTTCTTAAGCCAGAAAAAGAAGTTGGGAGAAATCCCTATCAAACAGCAAACATCTTTGCAGTTTGAATAAGACCGAGAAATAATATTTAGCATCTCTGTGGTGCATCATATTGTTTCTCGCGCCCAGCATTAATTTTTCTTTAGAAAAATTAATGCTGGGCTTTCTAATATTTTATTTTCAATGTTCCCCTTACTCTCTCCTCTATTACTCTCTCCTCAGAAAGTTTAGAGTGTAAGGATATTCGGAAGTCCAAGACTGGTTAGATCTGTAGGCTTCCACGATATCCCCTCGAACATGGTTCGAGAGCTTTTCGCGATATGAAGTGAATTTCGCTCTGCCTCTTCGGTTTCGCTCATTCATTCTTCTTATTGTCCTTGAGGTTTCTAAGCTCTTGGAGATTCGGAAGACTTCATCTTTTAGAAACAAGACTTACAAAAGATTGCTGTTCACCTCTGTCATCCCTGACTTTGGCATATTTCACTCTCTCCTCATTCCCCGCTTTGGGGCGAAAGGTGAAACTCAATCTCTTGCCTGCCTTCTCAATGTACCTTGACTGTGAATAGTATAGCACGAGAATTGACATATTGTCAATATCATGTGGCAGTTTATAGCCATATTCTAAGCCATATTGTGACAAAAGGCCAAAAACCCTTATTTTGAGTTATCCACTTGTCACAATCCTGTGACAGATATATAATATAAATAGGTTACAAGTTAACTAAAAATAATATGTATAACGAACTTATAGCAAAATCAGGATTGAGTAAGGATCAGGCAGATGTATACTCCACCCTTCTCGAGGGTGGCCATATGACTGCTCGAAAGCTTTCTCTAAAGACAGGACTCAAGCGAGGACTTGCCTACAAAGTTCTTGATCAGCTTATAGAAATGGAACTTGTGGAGAAAAATGAGAAGATTGGCAAGATTGCCCTATTCTTCCCAGCCCACCCATCAAAGATAAAGGAGGTGTTGAAAAAGAGACAAGAAGAAATAGCTAGTGCAGAAAACGCACTTGGAGGTGTAATGAACCAAATGGTTTCTAGTTATAACCTGATCTCTGGTAAACCAAACGTGCAGTTTTTTGAGGGAATAGAAGGGATGATGCATGCCGGAAGTGATTCACTGGAGTCTCAAACCGAAATATATGAGTACATCGATAACGAAACAGTAGCCAAGGATATTCCTGAATTTAATGAAGAATATGCAAAAAAGAGGAAGCAGTTCCAGATAAAAAAGAAATTGCTTTGTATTGATTCGCCTTTTAACCGAGAGAGAACAAAAAAACTTGATCCGAATATTACTGAAGTACGTTTTATTAAATCATCCCCATTCTCTACTGTAATGCAGATCTATGATAACAAAGTAAGCTATATAACTTTAAATAGAAATAAAATGATGGGTATTATTATCGAATCTCCAGAAATATTTGAGATGCATAAGACTCTTTTTGAAAATATGTGGACGATGGCAGAAACTAGAGACAACCCATCTATTACCAAAATAGCATAACCCTAAGCCATCTTACCTTTTGGAATCTCCATTTTATAAAATAGATGTTCTGAACCCTTGTAACTAGGAATGTCTTCAACAATTTCAAATCCAAACTTGTCGGTATAATTCTTAAGCATTTTATTTTTAGAATATGCTTCTGCTTCTAAAGTATAATCTTTATTTTTTTGCCTTATAAGATCAGCCAGAAATGTTCCACCGACAGTTAAGGATTTGATCTCAGGACGAACATTTAACGAACCAATATATAGATTGCCATTTGGAAGCTCGTCAAACCGAGCAAAGGCTATTATATCTTCGCCTCTTCGAAGGATATGAAATTCTCTCTTTCCTGTTTCCAAAACGACGTCGAATTCCTTTTCTGTAACTGCACGCAAATCTTCTGGGTACTCACCCCTGTTCTCATGAAATATTCTTTTCATTTCATCTTTGTCTTCTAATTTCAAATTCTCTCTAACCTGTGTCTCAATATTCATATTAGCTATTTCTTCGATTGCCACACCTTCATTTGCCAAAGCCTTAAATACTACCGCACTTAAAACAATATCCCCTTTTGTTTGCATAAGCTGTGTCATCAATTGTTCAATATCTCTTTTGCTATTATCACCATCGAGTTTATTACCGAAATTCTCAAGTAATTTTCTGCCATAACGAAGAAGGTTATCTCTAACCTTTTCTACTATTTCACCTTTGCTTTTACTTTCATCTGTGGAAGCTGTACTTAGTTCTAGAACCGCTTTATCTGCAGAATCAACAATCTCAGAATACTTGGCAAAAAGCATTTTTGCATCCTCTTCAGATAATTTCTCTCCAATTTCAATTATTCTATCTCCGAAGTCCCTGCCGTATTCCAAAGAGAGAAATGTCCTCAATCCAGCAGTAGAATATCTCTTGGAAAAATCCTGAAACTGCTTTACTTCATTAAATGTTTTTCCCTTTAGATAATGCAGTAGCTCAAACTGTTCCTCAAATGAAAGCTGTTCTACATCAACACCGAGCATACTTTTAAAAAGTATTTGATTTGACGGATATACTAGATACTCATAATCCATAATCTCTACTTTTGTTTTTTTACTTAATTGCCCTATTTCTCTGATAGGTACAGCATTTTCTTTTATCTCTTTAATTTTTTCAATATATTTATCAATAATATCCGACTTCCTTTTTCCTTTTTCTGGCCTTGCATACAACAATTCACTATTTATAGTGTGCATCAAATCATCTACCTCTGAATCACTTGCGCCTGATTTTATGATATAAACAATTCCATTTTCTATATATCCATAATTATCCTTCGATATCTTATAAGGTAATCTACTGAGCTCATCAATGCCACGCCTTTCTGGATGACCGTCACAAAGATCCTTGTACAAAAATTGTGCCCTTAAGTTCAAAAGGAAGCTCCCTTTCTGATCTTCATTTTTATCTTTAAGAATTTTTTTCAATCTTTCTTGGAGATCTTCAGAAAAACCATTATCACCACTAACCGCCGACAAATTTCGCAAAAAATTCAAAGTTTCTCCCGCTTGTCTATAAGATTGAGGATTTTCAAAATCCAAACTCCCCTTGATTGCCCGATCATACCCATCACCAGCAAATGAATATTGATAATTGAAGGAATGAACTAAGTCTGATCTTAAATATGTATCTATATCTGGATCCGTAAATGCATTTGAAGCAACATCAAGAAAAACTTCTGGTCTTATATAATATTCCTGACCAATAATGCTTTCTAATTCATGAACTATTTCTGGGTGACTTTTATATTGTTCTGGCAAAGATCTAAATACTTTCTCAACAAGAAACTCCCTACCCTCTTCCCACTTCCATGAGTCATGACTAATAGCCTGAACAAAGTTGATCGCCTCGCTAAAACCAAAATTTCCTGACTGTATATGCTTTATAGATTTTTCCACCAACAAATTAACATCATTTTGAGATAATTCAAATTCTCTATTTCTAGCAGAAGATATCAAAAAATCATAAGCCTCGCTATCGCCTAGCGCATCAACATCAATTATTTTATTGGCCTGTTGATCTACCTCAAACAGAGAAACATTCTCGATTCCTTTCATATTATTTTCCCCTTAAAACTTTATTTATTTTCTCCGCGATTTTTTTGAAGTCCTTCTCCTTTTTACCTCGTGTAGTTTCTGCAGGACTTCCAATACGGATTCCTGACGGATCAAATGGGCTTCGTGTCTCACCTGGGATCGTGTTTTTGTTACAAATAATCCCTGCCTTCTCAAGCTTTGCTTCAGCTTCTTTACCACTTATTCCCTTACCATCCATCCATGTATCCACTAGCACAAGATGAGAATCAGTTCCTCCAGACACAATCCTCCATCCGAGCTTTTGTAATTCTTTTGCGAGAGTTTGTGCGTTTTTTATAACTTGTTTAGCATATTTTTTAAAAGAAGATGAATCATTTTCTCTGAGCGCAACTGCAATACCTGCAACTTGTCCTAAGTGTGGACCACCCTGAAGTCCAGGGAAAATTGCTTTGTCTATTTTTTTATTTATTTCACGGGCATCTAATTTTGAGAAAATCATAGCACCTCTAGGTCCACGTAAAGTTTTGTGAGTTGTAGTTGTTACAACATCAGCATATTTAAACGGTGTTGGATATGCATCACCAGCAACAAGCCCTGCAAAATGTGACATATCTACCATAAGATACGCACCGCATGCATCTGCTATTTCTCGACACTTTTTAAAATCAACAATTCTTGGATATGCAGTAAATCCAGCAACAATAAGAGTTGGCTTTTCTCTTATGGCGTCTTCTTTCATTTTTTCATAATCAATCATTTCAGTTTTAACATCTACAGGAATTGGAACTTGTGACCAGACTTTACCTGTAATAGAAACTTTTTGTCCATGAGTTAAATGCCCACCAAGAGTTAAAGGTAATCCCATTATTTTAGAGCCTTGTGGGACGAGCGCTAAATATACTGCGAGGTTTGCAGGACTTCCTGAAAGAGGTTGTACATTTACTACCCAATCTCCTTTTTTTAGTTTAAAAAGTTTAAGTGCTCTGTCCTGACAAAGAATTTCTAATTTATCAGTATTTTCCTGTCCTCCATAATACCTAGCGTGTGGATACCCTTCTGCATATTTGTTATCAAAGATTGAACCTAGCGCTTCTAGCACATCTTTTGAAACGTAATTTTCTGAAGCAATGAGATTGATTACACTTTTCTGTCTTTTTGTTTCTGCTTGAATAAGTTTTTTTATTTGTATGTCTTTCATGTTAGTTAATTTAGATATTAGAATAAAATAATTCCGTAAAAAGCGGATTAAAATTTGGCCAATTTGATACAATACTTAGATCATAAAGTTGCTATAGGTTATATAACCATAATACCAACTTATTAAAAAAATAGCATCTGAGATTCTCAGATGCTTCCTATCTACCGAATTTGGCTTTTGCCCCTTCTACGAGAACCACTGTGCTTATACCAACATTGATCATTGCATCTGAGCAATCCTTGCAACACCACCAGTGTCCACTGAGATAAACTGCTGCTCCCTTGACCTTGTCGAGACCATGCTTTTTTACAGCCAATCTTACTACACGGTTTTCTGCATGATCCTGTGGTTTTGCACATCCACGACAAAGATCATACCTCTCGCCACTTGGAATCTTGAGCCATCTCCTGACGCAAAGCCCTTTTTCGTGAAGACGAATCAGAAACGGCAATTTAAATCCTGATTGATTTGAATCCATTGCCAAGACTTTTTCGTCTTTCACAACAACAGCCCCTGTGGAGTGTTTTTTGTCAGTGGACTCAACACAAGCCATGGTAGCAAATTCCATGAATTCATCACCTTCCGGAACATAAAAGAACGAAAGACGAGCATCATAATGAGGCAAAGCCTCAATTTCCTGTTTGTTTGCCTGTCTCATAATGAAGTATATAATACACCTATGACCAAGTTCGACCAAATATATCAGGGACTCATAAAAAATATTATGTCTTCAGGTGTTGAAGACATAAGCAAACGACAGAGCGTCAAAACTAAAGCTTTGCCTGGCCTTAATTTTCAAACTGATATTGAAAAAGATGGGTTCCCTCTTTTAACCCTACGCAAAATCCCTGTGAAGATGTTTACAGCTGAACAAGTTTGGTTTCTTTCTGGTGCACGAAAGCCAGACGATTTTCTCCGATACTTTACAAAAATTTGGGATATTTTTACAAACCCAAATGACGTTGTAACAGCAGCATATGGATACAGATGGAGGAAACATTTTGGGAGAGATCAAATAGGACTTCTAATAAAACTTTTAGAAAAAGATCCGTCTTCACGTCACGGAGTTGTAATGATGTGGGATGCTCGTGAAGACGGACTTGGCGGGACAAAAAAAGCTAACGTCCCATGTCCGTATTCTTTTACTGTAAATATAATTGGCGGGAGACTTCATTTGCATCTTATAGTTCGCTCAAATGACATGATCTTAGGATTCCCTTCTGACGTTGCTGGTTTTGCATTATTACAATGCATCTTGGCCCAAAAACTTGGAGTGAAACCTGGAATCTATACTCACTCAATTTCGAATGCTCATATATATGACAACCACTATAATGGTGCGAAAGAATTAATAAAAAGAAAAAATAAATCACACCTGCCTGCCGGCAGGCAGGAAAAAATAGTTCTTGCACTCCCAAAAAAATCTTTTGAACGAGCAGAGAAAAAAGATGTAAAATTAGTAGAGGAAATAGTAGAAAATTTGGCATCACAATATAATCCAATGGAAGCTATAAAAGACCTTAAAATTGTTCTATAATCTCCTGTATGAGCATACTTACCAAAAAACAAATATTAGAAAAGGTTGAGAAGAACGAGATCGCGTTCAATCCAAATTTGGACGAGTTCCAGGTTCAAGCACACGCTATAGATATGCGACTTGGGTACACATTCCTTATTCCAAAAGAATGGCACATGACAGCTAATGGGCGTGAAGCATTACGTATTGACCATTTAGATAAGAATAAGCCAGAATATTTTGATGTTATCGAGCTAGAGCAAGGCCAGTATTTTGAACTATTACCAAACGAACATGTTCTTGCTTCAACATTTGAGAGTGTCAAAGTCCCGAATGATCTTATGGCTATTCTCTACCCCAGATCATCAACCAACCGCAAGGGGTTGTCCGTAGACTTAACTGGTATCGTAGATTCAGGATATGAAGGACAACTTGTAATCCCGATTCGCAATAACACTTCATCACAAGTGGTGAAACTCTATCCCGGAGAAAGATTCTGCCAGCTTGTATTTGAATCCCTAGAAGAACCGGTAGAAGCAGAGAAAAGTCGCTATCACCAAAAAGATATTGTCGAAGGATTTATAATGACCAAGGACAACAAACAAAAAAGAGATACCGAGGAAATAAAATATGTGGCTGAGGGTAGAATGAAAGAACTAAAAAAAGAAAAGCCAGCGCAAAAATAATTTTAACGCAAAATGACTTTTGACGAATACCAAAAACAAGCATTGATAACGGATCATTCTATGGGAGCGGACACTACCTCGCCAGATTTCTTTGCAATTGTTTTAGGACTTGCTGGTGAAGCGGGTGAGGTATCAGAAAAGTTTAAAAAAATATATTGGCATAAAAAAGGTTTGTGGGATGAGGAAGACAAGAAGATGCTGGCAAAAGAATTAGGCGATATTCTCTGGTATGTATCCTCCCTTTCAAATCATGTAGGAATACCACTTGAAGAAATAGCAAAAGGAAATTTAGAAAAATTAAAAAGTCGAGTAGAAAGAGGTGTCCACCTAGGCAATGGAGATAATCGCTAATACCCATCTTCATTAACTATAATCTGATGCACTTTCTACGGCCGTAGAAAGTGCATCAGATTATTTTAAATTAATCCCTTTTGCAAGTTTGAATGTTCTGATAGTTTTTTGCAATTTTAACTTTTTAATATAATCCTTAAATTCTTTCGGTAGTGGAGATGGTCCCGCCCATACACTCTGCTGAATCATAGTATAGCCAAACTCCTTTAACTGCTCTCGTAGCCAGTCTCTATAATGTCTACATTCCTCTGGAACATCAAACATGAGTAAAAGATCCTTCTTTGCACTCTTTTCAAAAGGAGAACTGAATGTCTTAAGATTATCTTTACTTAAATACTCCCTACCACTTTTAGTAATGATCCACCCGCCACCTTCTATATCTATAAAACCTTTATTTCTAAGTCTACTTATGGTTGATCTAAAAGTATTTTTATTACCAGAAAAAAATTCAAAAACCTGTGCAAGACTTGCTCTTGTGCCACCTTTATATCGAATCTCCATTTCAAATAATCCTTTTAAAATTTTTTCTGCAACTGTATACATGTTACCATTGTAAATCTCTTTCTGTCTTGATGCAATTCCTACGACCGTAGGAATTGCATCATAAATTATGTGAAAAATTAGATCTGGTATAATATTATACTCATGAAAGTATTTATAATCGCAGCGCAGACATTAGATGGATTTATTGCAAAGGAGACTAATCATCCTGCTTTTTGGACCAGTAAAGAAGATAAGCATAGATTTGTAGAACTCACTAAGCGAGCGGGTGTATGTGTGATGGGTTCAAGTACTTTTAAAACTCTACCTCGCCCACTCAAGGAAAGAGTAAATATTGTCTACTCCAGATCGCAAGAATTTGAGGGTGCCGAAATGACCAATAAACATCCGATTGAATTATTAAAAGACCTAGAAGAAAGAGGATTTGAGGAGGTGGCTATCTGTGGGGGCTCACATATTTATAATATGTTTTTAAAGGCTGGTGTAGTGGATACAATATATCTAACTATTGAACCTTTAATTTTTGGTGCCGGAATCTCTATATTTAATGAACCAATGGATGTCCATTTGGAATTAAAATCACATGAAAAAACTGAAGCTGGAACTCTGCTTCTGGAATATAAAGTTTTGAATACACTGATTTAAAAAAAATGGTCTACCCCCAAGGTAGACCATTATCGATTATTGAGAAAAATCGCTATTTCTTTCCCAAGATCAATCTCAAATGTACTCGCAAGCGAGATCATCCTCTCCAAAAAATCCGTGACTTCTTCGGTAATCTTGCTCTTATCAGAGCCTCGAAGAAATTCGATCAGGAACTCATCACCCTCCTCACCATTGTGCATAGCTCGCACCAGCTTTGCTTCACGCTCCTTATTGTTAGGATAAACTTTCCAGTCTTTCCTTTGAAAATCAGAGACACTGATAGTCAGGTCTGGGTCTACCGTAATAAGAACTCGATTGATAGGTCTTGCAATCCTGGCACCTGTGCATTTGCAGCGCTTTTTACTGCAGTATATGCAAAAGCCAGGATATGATGTAGTGATCGCCACCTGAACATCAATTCCTTTGTAGTTTGCATACCCAATGAACTTCAAAAAGAGGATAATCAACTTTTCCTTCGCGAATTCCTCGTCTTTTCGGATTTGTCTACCGATCTTCTTTTTGTGCTCAATTACATCTGCAAGCCACTCGAGCTGAGATATGGCGCTCCTCGGAAAATGAAAGTATTCGAGAACTTTTGGGTGTTGTTGCAACTCACCAAAGGTGAATTGACCGTCAAGTGAAAGTTTTGTACTCATATTTTCTACCCCAAACATTACTCTTTTTGATTAAAAAGTAAAGTTACAAAATCTCGAATAAAAAAATACCACATCTTAGAGGATGGGTATATTAGGTAGAACATTGGGGTGAGTTTAACGCCGGCGACGACGTGGAATTTGAGTGGAAAAATCCGCTCTAGCTCCACACAAGAGGCGACACCCCTTGCAAGAATTGCGGACGCCACAGTGCTCGTTTTGAGGAACAGTATTTCTTTTCACTTTCATGATGGTATGTGTTTCAGGATTCTAAAACAATATATACCTAAATTAGGTTTTTGCAAATAAAAAAGTGCGTATCTTTCGATAAGCACCCTAAACTCCTCCAAGAACGGTCACCGGCCAAAGCCAACACGAAATGAGTGGAACGACCGTGGATTGCTCCACTGACCTGAAAAAGCTGCATGGCTTTTCAAAAATTCACTAGTCATAATTTACCTCCTTCCCATAAAAAACGTTTGGGATACAATACCATGAGAATAATAAAAATGCACGGCGCCTATGGCGCCGTGCATTTTTATTATTAAACATTTTGAACGGAGCAAAATATTATTTGAAGAGGCTTCGCAGGCGGGTAGCCGAGACTTGAGGAAAAATTCAGTAGAATTTTATCCGTACTCTTCAAATAAAGTTTTGAGGAGTGTTACTTCACCTCAAATCCTTACAGGATCAGTACACCTTTTCGATTTTTCTTTCGTCGGTACTCAGAAAAATCTGAAAAGGTTCGTGGGGGTTGCCTATTTCACCTCCACGCCCATGCTTCTACAAGTTCCTTCTATGATTTTGATAGCCGCCTCTATTGATCCTGCGTTTAAGTCAGGCATTTTCTTTTCTGCAATTTCTTTAAGCTGTGCTTTTGTGATAGTTCCTACTTTTTTCTTTAGATTCTCTCCTGAACCGCTTTCTAATTTCAACATCTTTTTAACAAGCGCCGAAGCTGGTGGAGTTTTTAAAACGAAATCATAAGATCTGTCCTCATACACTGATATCTCAACAGGAATAATGTCTCCCTGCATTTGTGCTGTAGCATCATTGAATTTCTTTACGAAATCCCCAATATTGATACCCGCCTGTCCCAAAGCCGGACCTACTGGTGGTGCTGGAGTTGCTTTACCTGCTGGAATAACTAATTTTAATTTTTTTAATATTTTTTTTGCCATAAACTTTGTATAATCACTATTGATAATTTCTATGATTTTCTGAGAAGCCCTCTCGGCAGAAAACCAGTTCGGTTATATTTTTCTTATCTGTAAGAAATCCAATTCCACTGGTGTTTCTCGTCCAAACATTGAAACCAACACCTTTACCTTACCCCTTTCACTGTCCACCTCGCCAACCTTGCCTTCTAAATCCTTGAAAGGACCGTCTGATATTATAACATTATCATTAACATCCAAATCAATATTGTGCTTAGTTGTACCAGAATTCATTCGTT
>CAZOAK010000028.1:0-9109 GCA_964577785.1 uncultured Candidatus Saccharibacteria bacterium
AGGAAATACAAAATAAAACAGCACCGCGCCTTTAGGCGCGGTGCTGTTTTGATTGAAAATTGTTACTTGAATAATTGAAAACTTACGCTCAGTAGAGCGTCTACTCCTCCGGCTTTTCCTCTACATCCGCGTCAGGTTTTGCTTCAAAAGCGAAGCCTTCCTCGGACATAAACTTTTTAATCTTACCTAGAATCTCATCAGCTATCTTTTTATTATCTTTCAAGAATTGTCTTGTAGCGTCATATCCACGGCCAAGAACTATTTCCTCGCCATTCTTTGGAATATATTTATAAGAGTTTCCCATCTTAGATAGGATTCCCATCTTTTCTCCCAGAGCCATTATTTCACCTTCTTTAGAAATACCTTCGTTATACATTAGATCAAATTCTGTTTGTTTGAATGGTGCTCCAACTTTGTTTTTAACCACTTTGACTCTGACACGTCCTCCCATAATTTCTTCACCTTTTTTAATTTGAGCTATTCGTCTTATATCAAGTCTAATAGAAGTATAGAATTTAAGAGCTTTGCCTCCCGGAGTTGTTTCTGGGTTACCAAACATAACTCCGATCTGCATTCTGATCTGGTTTATAAAAATAATTATTGTTTTAGATTTAGCAACGATTGCAGTGAGCTTTCGTAGTGCTTGTGCCATAAGTCGAGCTTGTTTACCCACGTGGTGCGCTCCCATATCACCCTCGATTTCGTCTTTTGGTGTTAGTGCTGCCACTGAGTCTATGACCACGATATCTATTTTACCTGTGCGAACTAGACTCTCTACAATTTCAAGAGCCTGCTCTCCAGTATCTGGCTGAGAAATAAGTAGCTCGTCTATTTTAACACCTATTCTTTTGGCATATTCTGGGTCTAGAGCGTGTTCAGCATCAATAAATGCACATACACCGCCGAGCTTCTGAGCCTCAGCTATAGCGTGGAGTGATAGGGTAGTTTTACCTGATGATTCGGGTCCAAATATCTCCAAAATTCTCCCTCGTGGGAATCCTCCAATACCAAGTGCTGCATCAAGCCCTAATGATCCAGTTGGAATGACATTAATATCAACTTTTGGGGCCTGACCGAGCTTCATTATTGATTCCTCACCAAACTTCGTCTTTATCATTCTGATTGTTTCCTCTATAGCATTCTTTGATCCTGATACCACTCTTTCCTTTGCAACTTTTTCTTTCTTTTTCATAGTAATTTTATTATTAATAATTTATAACAGCTGATTAGCTAGTAAGGTTTTTGGTTTGTAAGGAAATAAATTTTATTACATTTTCCTAACTACCTGACAAGCTTATAACCTAACTACCTTCTTCTCCAAGCCATAATCTTATCTCCTTTTTTAATACTTTGTCGAACCTGTCTTTTACCTCTATTTTGATTATATTATAGCCCGAAAGCAGTAGCAATTTGTCGCTAAATTTACCTGTAGTATCAGCAAATATCTGTCTATCATTTATTGTTATATAAGCGACTCTTTTTACTGTTCCAGATACGTTTATCAAAGGCTCATTAACTGTGGCAAAATCCTTCGGGGTATCAATAATTAATGAGGGGCCTAAAAATAACTTTACAGTCTCGAATCCTGCATACAGCACAAATAGTACAAAGAAAACTATGACCGCTATTGCTCTAATATTTCTTCTCATCCCATTAGAAAAAATTAAGCAGTTGCTGGTAATTACATTTTCCTTGTTTAGTTATATTCATATTATCTGTTTGAAAAGATTGCTTAACTTTTTCTAACGGGACAGGTTCTAATTTTGTATTTCATTGGAAATTGTAATTTGTGATTTGGAAATTAAACACAGAGTACTGTGTTTACAGCATCTCCTCCACCTCTGCTCGCCCCTCACCATTAATTACTTCTCTTGGTTTTGAACCATCTGCTGGGCCTATAACACCCTTAGCTTCTAATATATCTATAAGTCTCGCAGCACGTGCATATCCAACACGTAGTTTTCTCTGGATGTATGAAGTAGATGCTTTACCTGCCTGTATTACAATTTCTTTTGCCTCTTCGTATAAATCATCATCATCTGCTCCAGATTTATCATCATCAAAACCAGAATCAAATATTGGATTTTTCGTTTCGTCTATTTTTTCACTTGTCAGACCTATATCTCCTTGAGGTATTTCATCTATATAACTGTCGATCAAATATTTGACGACTTTCTTTACTTCGTTTTCAGAAATATAAGGGGATTGAATACGTACTGGTTCCGGCGCATCCTGAGAAGAAAAGAGCATATCTCCTTGTCCTACAAGTTTTTCTGCACCAGCTTTATCTATAATGGTTCTTGAATCAATTTGTGAACCTACTTTTAGGGCAATACGAGTTGGGATGTTGGCTTTGATTAGTCCTGTAATAACATTCACTGATGGTCTTTGTGTAGAAAGTATGAGGTGAATTCCCACTGCACGAGACATCTGAGCTAGACGAACTATTGCTGCCTCGAGTTCTCTTGGGAATGCCTGCATAAGATCTGCGAGCTCGTCTATAACTATAACAATATATGGCATCGTTTCTGGCAAATCCGCAGCATCTTTGTCTTTCTTGATGGCTGGTTCCAGAATGTTTTTATGGTAAGAAGAAATATCTCTTACAGAATGACTCTCTAATATATCGTATCTTCTATCCATCTCTTTGGCTGCCCACTTAAGAGCGAGGATTGTTTTCTTGGCTTCTGTGATTACTGGAGTTAGTAGGTGAGGGATTTTGTTATAAAGTGTGAGCTCGACTCTTTTTGCATCAACCATGATGAATTTAAGTAGGTCAGGTGAGTTTCTGTAAAGTAATGATGTGAGTATTGAGTGCACTGTAACAGATTTACCAGATCCAGTGGTACCAGCAATTAGCAAGTGAGGCATTTTAGCTAAGTCATAAAATATAGCATCCCCAGAAACATTTTTACCGATCGCTGTAAGGAGTGGTTTAGGTGAAGATTTAAAATCAATGCTTCCAAGTAGTGATCCGAGACCTACAACGGTTTTGGATGAGTTCGGCACCTCAATACCAACAAGTGACTTACCCGGGATTGGAGCCTCTACTCGGATTGTTTGGGCTGCGAGCGCCAGAGCGAGATTGTCTTGCAAACTCACTATTTTAGAAAGTCTAACACCTTCTGCTGGTTTGAGCGCATATCTCGCGACAGTAGGTCCAATAGTTATTTCATCCATTTCCACATCGATACCAAAATTTTGAAGAGTTCTTTTTATAATATTTGCATTAGCTTTTACATCTCCAACTCCAGGCTTACCCTTGTCGTTTTCAAGGAGGTTTAATGGAGGAGGGACGTATGCTTTTGTGAATGTATGTGCACGTAGTCCATTAAGTTCGAACCCTTCTGCCTCGTCCTTCTTTTCTTTGCGAGCGAATATTCCACCTAGACTTGGCTTAGATTCTTCTTTGGTCTCATCTGGCGTTTGGGCCTTTTTCTTTTCTTCTTCTACAGCCACTGTTTTATTTACTGCGTCCTCAACATCGTCATCATTATATTTGTCCTTTTCCTTTGAAAGTTTTTTCCAGAATAGTATCCAATCCGTTTTTAAATGTGTATCAAAAATTACTAAAAGTGAGATGATAATTGTTGATATAAGGAGTATTACAGATGAATAGACATCGAATAAGGAGATTAGAGGTTTAACAAGAATTTCTCCAACCATTCCTCCAGAAGTTTTGTTAGCTATTTCTATTAGTCCAAGTGATCCAAAAAAGAATACAAGACCAAAAATAATCTTAGTTATGGAAAATCGTTGAGATAAACTTTTGAGAAACGCGATACCTAACATGCCGAGAAGTAGTGGTATAAGGAAGTATCCAATACCAAAAAGTTTTCCAAAGAATTCATAGACTTTGGATCCAACGTATCCAGATTTTTGTATTGATGCGAGAATAAATAGGATTGCTAAAAGGAAAAATATTATAGAAAAAATACTCTGAAGAGTCTCGTCTCGCATAATCTTTTTCTCATATTGCTCGTGTCTTTTTCGGCCAGGACCATCGATTGGTTTGATAGATTTTTTTTTATTTTTACTTGTTAAATTTTCAGCCATTTTTATTATTGAATTATTTTTTTTCTTAGATAAATTATATCACAAAAGATAAGCTTAGAGGTCAGAGCTTTCAGCTTTCAGGTTTTAAATTAAAATTGAATACCAAAGTATCTTAGATCCTAAAACTGATTTTAGAATATCTCAAATCAGTCTCTGTCCTGCTATCTTCTTAAAGCTAAAACCTGAAAGCTGAAAGCTCCAAGCTTGGATTCGGTGCTTGCTTTTTAACCCTGTCTTATATATTATGTCCATAAGAAATGACTAATTGAAGGACGTAAAAAGATCTAAAAATTATAAAAGACATATGCAAGATAAGAACGAAAAAAAAGAATTGGAGGTGATGAACTATCTCTCAAAGGGCGATCAGTTTGTCTTTTATGTATTCCGAAAAGCTTCAAAGATTTCATATGCTATATATGCTATAACAGACCTCATAAAGGACTCTGAACCACTCAAATGGACACTCAGAAAGACTGCCACAGATATATCTTCATTGCGTAATTTCTTTGATGAAAAGAGTGTCTTTAATAACCTAGAAAGAACACTTTTAGAGCTTGAGAGTTTGTTAGATTTAGCATCGTTTGCCAAGGTTGTGTCCGAGATGAATTCCTACTTATTGCAGTCAGAGATTAGAAAGATGATTTCAGAAATGAGAGAGAGATCAAAGGAAGGTTTCTATTCACCCGAATTAGTTGAGTCATTCTTTGATATACCAAAACCTGAAGTGTTCACCATAGCTCCAGTATCTCCAGCAAGTGAGACTTCAGATTATTCTAAAGGACATAAAAGACAAGATGTCCGATATGCCCGCCCGTCATCGCCTGCTGTCTCAGACAATGGCGGACGGGACTTTTATAAGATTCGAAATAATTCGAATAATGATTTTAAAGGACAAAGAAAGGATCAAATAATCAACATAATTAAAGGTGTGGGAGACGGAAAGGGGCAGGTAAGCATAAAGGACATAACTGATAAAATTAAGGATTGTAGTGAAAAAACAATTCAACGAGAACTGATTTCCATGGTTGAGAATGGGGTTCTCAAAAAGACAGGAGAGAGGAGGTGGAGTACGTATTCATTGAAATAGCTTTTAGCTTTCGGCTGTCAGCTTTCAGGAAAATGCTGGACGCCTAGGCGTCCAGCATTTTTGAATTTTGCTCATTCGATTTACGACCCATTTTTATAAAGCTCCAAGCTGAAACCTAACAGCTCTAAGCTTTACTCTCACCTTGTATTTTATCTCTTAATCTGCTATAATTAACCCCTAGTATTTTGGTGTAAATACTAGACATTTTAGGTAGTTATCCACACCATGTTCTGCAAATACTGTTGATTTTGCTATAATTATGAATGAAGGCAGACAACTGCTTTCGTTTACCATAGTGAACGACAGAAAAGGTATAGAATATATAGGTAAAAGTACTTTGACAATTTAATACTCAGAAAAACAGTTCTAATCCCTCAATGACAGAAATAACAGAATTCAGTCCAAATCCTTGTCACATATTTTCTGATTATAGGACGCAGATTTTTTGCGTTTTATAAACAGAAAAATAGTGTTCAAAAAAACAACTACAGAATGTAAAAATTTTGATAGTTGTCCCGCTGACAATAACCTTAGGTCGAGTCCAAAGGTGTTAGAGGGTTTCGGGTTTATTTATAGATAGTCGAAAACATTCTATATGTAGATCTTTATTAAGAAAGATTCTGACTTCAACATTATTAACTTTATTAATTAGTAGAAGTCATTATCAAGTAAATTAATTTAATTATGAATAAAATCACAAAAACAATTGCTGGTGTTATCGCTACTTTTGCTTTCGTTGCAGTTTTTGCAGCTTCAGCAAACGCGGCTTACACTAGAAGTCTTACAGTTGGAAGTACGGGAGCAGACGTTACTGAACTTCAAACTTGGCTAAACTCAAAGGGTTACCTAGCGGTAGCTCCAACAGGTTATTTCGGAAATCTTACTAAGGCTGCAGTAGCAGCGTTCCAAACAGCTAACGGGATCACTCCTGCTGCTGGATACTTCGGACCAATCTCACAAGCTAAAGTAGCTTCAATGGGATCAACTGGAGGATCAACTTCAACAGTTGCTGGATGTACAGCTGGAGCACTATTTAGTGCAACAACTGGAGCTCCATGTACTGGTGGATCAACTGGTTCAACAGGATCACTTGCTGGTACTGATGGATCAATTCAGGCGGTTACAGAACTTTCACAATACAACAACGAAGAAGTTGGTGAAGGAGAAGACGATGTTAAAGTTCTAGGATTTGAAGTTGAAGCTTCAAATGACGGAGACATTGCTCTTAAGTCTGTAAAAATTGCTCTTGACCCAACTGGAAACACTGGTTCAGATCATCTTGATGATTACATCACAGGTGTAAAAGTTTGGATGGGAGACAAGGAAATCGGATCAGCTGATGTAGATGAATTTTCTCAGGGAGATAACGATATTTACACAAAAACTATTACTCTAAAGAGTGGTACTGTTGTAAAGGCTGAGGACACAGAGAAATTCTATGTTTCAGTTGACGGAGCTAATAATTTTGATTCATCTGATATTTCAGGTGATTCATGGACAGTTGATGTAGATAATATTAGATTCGAAGACGGATCAGGTGTTGTTACTACAGATACAACTTCTAATGGAATGGATGTTGGAGTGAGTTTTGTAACATTTTCAACTTCTGCTGATACAGAATTGAAATTCTCTACAGATTCATCTTCACCAGAGGCTGGTATTGTAATGATTGAAGAGTCTGATACTACAGATGACGTTGTTCTTACAAAAGGTAAGATTAAAGTAGAAGGAACATCAGATGTTCTTCTTGATGAATTGCCAATCACTTTCACACCATCATCTGGTAACTATGTAAGTGATGCAACAGGTTCTGTTAAGTTGACTATAGATGGAGAAGAATACACAGAGAGTGTAGCTTCATCTACAGCTACAGGAGCAGCGTCTATTACATTTGATAACCTAGATATTACTCTTGAGGCTGGAAAGACTTATTCTTTCACAGTATCAGCTGATATCGAAGATACAGATGGAGCTCTTGATGAAGGGGATACTCTAACAGCGTCTTTCTCATCTTCAAACAGAGATTTGGTTGATGCAGAAAATGAAGAAGGAGATCAACTTTCTGATTCAACAGAGAAATCTGGAACAGTTACTGGAGAAGCACAAGAATTCCGTGTAAGTGGAATTCAATTGGCTCTTGTTTCTACAGCAACTTCAGTTGCTGCAGGTACATCTACTAACGATGACCAAGGAACATTCACAATCAAGTTCAAGATAAAGGCGGTAGGTGATAACGTTTACGTTTCATCTCTTGCTGATGCACAGCTTTCAGGTAACACTTCTGGAAAGACAACTGTTCTAGTTGATCGTTCTGGAACTGCAACTGTTGGTGGAGTTTCAACAGTTATTGCTAATGACACTGATACAGATCTAACTTCAGTTGGTAACTTCCAAATTGAAGATGGAGATGAAGAGACATTTACTCTTACTACAACTGTTCAGCTTCCTACAGCTGGAGCAGCTGGATTGTTTAGAGCAGCTCTTGGAGGTGTTAGATGGAGTACAACAGATGTTGCTCCTACAGCAAACTCTTATACATCTAACCTAGATTCATTCCGAACTTCATACATTGGTCTTAACTAATGTCTAAGTTTGAGTAAATCTTGGCGACGCGTAAGCGATGCTAGTTTAAACAAAACCGCCCCGCAAGGGGCGGTTTTGTTTTGCTTAGGTTATAAACAAATACACAGGGTAGTCCTGTGTTCTAGTCTGATCTGCTAATTTCTAAATTAGTGATCCTTGGTATATAATAATTAGATGTTTTTCGGTAACACCAAATCAGTCTTTCTCAAAATTGTAGAGTATTCATTATATGTATTCTTCATTTTGTTTCCATTTGTAAATTACGGACTTTATCTGTATTCAGGTACTACTACACGAGCTGTAAATACAATTGGGCTGGCTTCAATACTTTCTATTATTTTAGGATTCTGGCTTTTTAAAGAGAGGAATGATCTTAAAATACCTAAATCTCCAATTCTACTTGCTCTAAGTCTTTACTTCATATCAACATTTATTTCTGCCATTTATGGATTCAATTTTCATACTTCATTCTGGTCCAATGTTACTCGTATGACTGGTATTTGGTATATGATTAACTTAGCTTTTCTTTTGATATTTATTTGTGCTGTTATTTCTGACAGGATAAGGCAAAGAAGATTAATTTTAAGTATTGTTTTATCTACAGCTCTTTATTCCTTATTATATTTTTTTAGTTATGAAGGTCTTGGGTGGATATTTAAGGATTATGTGAATTATGCATTTACATTCGGGAACTCCACATTTGCAGCAATGTATATATTTGGAGCATTCATTCTATCTATTTATTATTTGTTTACAGCGGATAAGAAAAAATGGTGGATGTATGTATTGCCGGTTTTGCTTATAATAAATCCAAGTATAATTAGCAAAAAGTTTTTCTTAGGTGAATGGTCTGGCGGGGTAGCCTCATTCCTTGGAGAGGCTAGAGCATCATCGGTTGTTATTTTTCTTTCCGTATTCGCACTGTTCTTTGCGTGGATTATATCTAAAATAAAAGACATTAAGATTCGTAACAATACAATTATGGGTATTTTTGTTTTGGTAATACTTAGTATTGGTTTTACTGGGTATTCACTACTTTCACCAGAAGGGTATATAAGAAAAATCTATTTAGCACAGGCGACAAGTGCTAGGCCTTTGTTGTGGGAAGTGTCTACCAAGGTGATTGGTGACAGTCCTATACTTGGTTGGGGTGTTGATAACTTTGAGAGAGTGATCGAGAAGTATTACGACAATAGACAGCTTCAGGAGGAATATGGTAATGAAGCTTGGTTTGATCGTGCTCACAATATATTTGTAGATCAGACATTGGATGGTGGTTATTTAGGATTATTTACGTATCTTTTGATATACCTGTCAATTGGTGTGTGTCTTCTGTATGTGGTTTTGAAATCAAGGGTTAAAGAAGACGTCGTTTTGGCTACA
>CAZOAK010000029.1:0-4698 GCA_964577785.1 uncultured Candidatus Saccharibacteria bacterium
TGACGGTGAACCATCTGAACCTGATATGGAGGATTTAAAAAAAGATGGAGAAAGACTAAAAGAATTTGAAAGGACTGACTCCGAAGAGGTGGCTAGAGTCAGAGAAAGCCTAGGGTTGGAGTAATTATTTTTCCTTAAGACATAAACAAAACACCTCCTACAGGAGGAGATGTTTTATATTTTGTGCCCGAGGCGGGAGTCGAACCCGCATGCCTTACGGCAATCGATTTTAAGTCGATCGTGTATACCATTCCACCACTTGGGCAGTGCTTTGTCAATAGACAAGTTTTTGTTAAATTCTTAACGCATTTGAAGATCGGGACTCTTTGCTTTCTGCCTACACCACTAAAAAAGCTCTGCTTTTTTATGGAGGTGTAGGCCGGGCTCGAACCGGCGCATAACAGTTTTGCAGACTGTCGCGTTGACCAACTTCGCCACTACACCATAACTTACTTTAGCTATTTTACATTTTTTCTGGCTTTTTACCAGTTTTTATTTACCCCTGGCTTATGAGTCTCTCAATATTCTGTCTATTTTTTTCGCCGATATCAATTTGGAAATCTATAAAAGGAATTCTTTGTAGTCGTGACTCACTTTTTAAGTATTCTTTGAATTCTCCTCTTTTCCTTTTTAAAAATTCCAATGCAGTTTTTTCTTTGTCTTCAGGGAATGCAGTAAAAAATATTGTTGCTTGTTCAAACTTTGGGGTGACCATAACAGAAGTAACTGTAAGTAGGGAAGCATTAGAACCTTCTTCCAATAGAAATTTAGTAGCGCATTTTTTAATGACTTCTTCTATCTTTTTATCTCGATTTTTGTCTTTTACTGGTATCATTTTATTTCTCTACTATTTTAAAACTTTCAATTTTATCTCCCGGCGCTATTTCTATTTTAGATTCAATCATTGTTCCACATTCCAGACCTTCTTTAACTTCTTTGGTCTCAGTTTTGGATTGCTGTAATTGTCTGATTCTGCCTTTACCTATTTCCACATCACGTCTGATTATTCGAACTTCGTCGTTCAAAGATATCATTCCTTCTTCAACACGCGCTCCGAGCACTTGCTTGTCTTTGGTAGCGCTAAAACATTTTAGAATTTTCGCCTTTCCATGAATTTCTTCCTCCTTCATTTTTGGTGTCTTTTCTTTCATGTATTCCTCTAACCATTCTTTGAGTTTGTAAATAATATCAAAAGTTTGAATGTTTATAGAATTTCTCTCTGCCAAAGTTTTGGCACTGTTATCTATTTTGGTATCAAAACCTAGGATTACACTGTCGGGCTTGGTAGTTGCAAGCTTCACATCATTCTCAGAAATAAATCCAATACCAGTTGAAACTACTTTGAGAGATACTCTTTCATTCTGAATTTTTCGCATCTCATGAATTATCGCCTCAATAACATCTGTACTTGTGGCTTTGATTATAATTGGAATAGAAACCGGAGCATTTTCTTCGCCAATAATTATTCCATTCTCGATTTTTTTAGCATTACTAGCATTTGTTAATGCGAGTGCCTCAGCTTCCTTTTTGGTATTAACTGCAATAAATATTTCTCCAACTGGTGGAAGTCTATCAAAACCTGTGATTCGTACTGGATCACTCGGAATAGCTTTTTCTATTTTTTTACCTTCAAAATCTTCAAATATTCTTGTTGGTGCTATTGATTCTCCTGCTACCACGAACATTCCAGATTTTAGTACACCGGTTTTTATCATAAGAGTAGCTCCAACACCTTTGGTCTTGCTGTTTTGTGCCTCGATAACAATTCCTTCTGCTGGTATTTCTGTAGTTGCTTTAAGATCTGCTATCTCTGCAACGAGTAACACCATATCTAATAGTTCAGAAACACCTGTACCAGTGAGAGCTGACACAGGAATAGCCGGTACATCACCACCCCAACCTTCTACGAATATTTCGCACTCCGACAGCATTTGTTTGGTTCTTTCTATATTAGCAGTTGGCTTATCCATTTTGTTCATTGCTACTATATATGGAAGTCCTGCATCTTTGATACATTTAACTGCTTCTATGGTTTGTGGTTTAACACCTTCATCACAAGCAACAACAAGTATTGCGATGTCGGCAACACGAGCACCGCGAGATCGTAGGGCAGAGAATGCCTCATGACCTGGTGTATCAAGGAATGTAATTGTTACATCTTTACCAGATGCGTCCTTGCGATGGACTTTGTACGCACTCATTCTCTGTGTGATACCTCCAGCTTCACGGTCTGTAGTATTGGTTTTGCGGATATAGTCAAGAAGAGTCGACTTACCGTGGTCGATATGTCCCATTACTGCAACGACTGGAGGCCTAGTTGTATTGTGTATTTCTTTGGTCATTCTTTTGTTTAAAACCGTATATTATCATAGAATTGACAAGATTGTAAGTTAGTTAGCTAGTTATTTTACTTACTAAAGCAGGTTAGCTAGTTAGGTGGTAAGGTTGTAAGGAAATTTTAAATCAAATAAATTAGCGCCGCACCCAAGGGTGCGGCGCTAATTTGCCTGACAACCCTGTCTGCCGACAGGCAGGCTGACTAGCTCATAAGCTTCCCAAAACCTTATCTATTGTTTTTTCTATATTTTAAACTAATATACGATATATAAATAGTATATGAATAAAAATAAAAAGTCTCGAATTTACCTCGATTACGCTTCAGCGACCCCTGTTCTACCAGAGGTTAGTTTGGCTATGAGAAAAGTTGAGAAATTGTGTATAGGGAATCCGAGTGCACTTCATGAAGAAGGAAGGAATGCAAAGAAAATATTCGAGACTGCGAGAAAAACAATTGCATGTCTGCTAAAAGCTCGGTCAGAAGAAATAATTTTTACTTCTGGTGCTACTGAATCGAATAATCTAGCGATACTTGGTCTATATAATGCGGTCGCAGATAAATATAAAGAAGCAGGGAGAACTCCTCATATAATTAGTTCATCAATTGAACACAAATCAGTTCTTGAAGTTTTGAAACAATTGGAATCAAAGGGAGTATTGGTTACTTATATTGATCCACAGACTGATGGAACATTGTCTACAAAAGAAATAAGAAAAGCATTAACACGCGACACAATGCTCGTATCTATAATGCATGCTAATAATGAGATAGGAACAATAAATGATATTACTGAAATAGCGAGAGAAGTGCGACACGCCAGAAGAAAATTAGGAATGACAATTAGCGGTACTCCATATTTACATACTGATGCAGTACAATCTGCGAATTACGTTTCGATTAATTTAGAAAAAGTTGAAATAGATCTTTTGACACTCCATAGTCCTAAAATATACGGTCCAGCAGGAATAGGGTTGCTATATAAAAAGAAAAGTACACCACTTAATCCAATAATATTTGGCGGGGGCCAGGAAGAAGGACTCCGATCTGGACGAGAACTCCCTATACTTGCTCATGGATTCGCAGAAGCTTTTAAAATTGCGATAAAGGATATGGACAAAGAAGTCTCAAGGTTAACTAAGCTTCGTGATTATTTCTTTAAACAAATATTTAAAATTTGTCCTGAGTCAAAAATAAATGGGAGTTTAGAAAACCGTCTGCCAAATAATGTAAATGTTTGTATTCCTGACATAGATTCAGAATTTGCAGTTATATGCATGGATGAGAATGGGGTAGCGTGTTCCTCTGCTTCTACTTGCATGAATACAAGTGAGGAATCGTATTCTTATGTTCTAGAAAAACTTTATAGAGATAAATCTTGCGCCGCGTCGTCGCTCCGATTTACGATGGGGAGATATACGACGAAAGTGGAAGTTGATGAGTGTGTGAAGATTTTGAAAAAAATATTGGTGCTGCAGAGCTTGTAAGCTGGTTAGGTAGTAAGCTGGTAAGGGAATTTAAAATTCAAATGCCCCGCGCCCTTTGGGCGCGGGGCATTTCCTAACAAACTAACCAGCTGTTTGGTGCTTTATGTTTTCTGATTTATACTACTAGGGATGGATAACATCACTAAACAACAACTAATCCTCGTTTCTCTCCTTGTGGCTATTGTTACGGCTGTGGCTACTAGTGTTGCGACTGTATCACTTCTTGATGATACAGGTAGTCCTCAGCAAACTATTTATAAAGTTATTGAAAGAAGTATTGAGAAAGTGGCAGAAATTCCAACAGTAAAAAATATTGTAAGTAATGATCCCAAGAAAACTGAAACAACTGTTATAACCCCGTCTGACATTGCGGAGAAAAAGTCTTTGAGTTTGGTTAGGATTTATGAAAAGGTGGCAGAGGCTAAACAGTTTGTGGCTCTAGGTGTGGCTATTGGAAGTAAAAATGCTGTGCTCGCCTCACAACTTCAGGCTCCTTATACAGAAGGTGCAGAGTATGTGGCAATGACAAATGATAATAGGGAAATTGCTGCAAAATATGAAAAGGGGGGTATCGTTGGAGGATTCACGGTCTTTACCTTGCAATATGATATAAAAGAAAAAAATAGAATACCCGCTTTATTATTAAAAAGTATTTCTGGACTTAAGCTCGGTAGCAATGTTGTATCGCTTGGAGGTAAAGAAAGTGGTGATGTTATATCTACAGGTATTGTGACAGAACTCCGAGCATCAGACGCTACAGCATCAACAACAAAAAATATTATTGTTACAGATATGAATTTGACTACAAGTATTTCTGGACTTTTGCTTTTTGATACTTCTGGTAATTTGATTGCTTTGGAAAAAAGATTTGAAGAG
>CAZOAK010000029.1:4708-8624 GCA_964577785.1 uncultured Candidatus Saccharibacteria bacterium
ACCCATTGTTTCTAAATGCAAAAGTTGTCGAGGAGGCGATTAAAGAGTATTTATAAGCAAGGCTTACAAATATATTTAAACATTTAAAGATTTAAAAACAATGCACCGCGGCTCTGCCGCGGTGCATTGTTTTTTGACCTTTTCTATGGTTATATGGAGTTCGAAGAATATGAAAACGATTCGTCTGCTCATTGTTGGGATGTCAGCTTTGCTGGCGTCATGTGCTACTTACCAAATCAAAACCAAGCCAAGCTGTTGTACAACACCAGCTCGTCGCCAAATCACAGAAGGGGAGTTGTTCAGTACGAGCGAGATCCTCATCGTGAACGGCATCAAAGCCACCTATGATCAGCACCTGGATGCTGGGCGACTCGTGTTCGCACGGTGTCATGGAAAAATCCTCGTGACGCTTCCGTGTCACGATGATTTGCTTCCCGAGAAGCTTCCACTTTCAGAGTTTGGTGGAATGTCCATCGAGGAGGCTCGGCACACAAAAGCGTTCTTGTTGAGCTGGTTTAGCGTCACTGAAGAAAGGGTCACGGTCAGGAAGACCTTGGTACACCCGATTCGCAGGGCTTGAGGTTGCAGATTTGCACCTCAGTTTAGTCAATCCGGCCCTTAAAAAGCCGGATATTTTTATAACAACATTATATTTTATAAGTAAATAGGGCACTTGACATTATTGCCCAAAGGGTGTATAATTCTTTTATAAAACTAATCAGTCTGCCAACAGGCAGAATAAACAAATTTATGCAAAACATTATAAATACAATTAAACACAAGTCAGGAGCAGTATTTTCTATGCTCGTGCTACTTAGTGTTTTGATAATTCCTGGAGCTGTATTGGCTTATGATGATTATGGTTATTCTGACTATGGATCATCATACGGTGGTTACTCTGATTACTCTCCCTCATATTCAGGATACTCTGACTATGGATCTTCATACTCTGGATACTCAGATTATTCTCCATCATACTCAGGATACTCTGACTATGGATCTTCATACTCTGGTTACTCTGATTACTCTCCTTCATATTCCGGTTACTCTGATTACGGATCATCTTATAGTGGATATTCAGATTATTCACCATCTTACAGTGGTTACTCTGACTATGGTTCTGCATATTCTGGATACTCAGATTATTCACCTTCATATTCAGGTTATTCTGATTATAGTTCGGCTTATTCTGGATACTCTGACTACTCTCCCGCATACAGTGGTTACTCTGACTACGCGTCTTCATATTCTGGATACTCAGATTACACACCATCATATTCTGGATACTCAGACTATACTCCGGCATATAGTGGATACTCTGACTATGCATCTTCATATTCTGGATACTCAAGTTATACACCTACATATTCTACTTACTCAACTCCTACAACAGCATATGGAAGTAGTTCATACTCATCACCATCAGTAGCATACAGCTCTACTTCTTCTGGTTGTTCTAGCTGTGGATCATACTCATCTTACTCTTCATATTCATCACCAAGTTCTGCATATTCATCTTATGAATCTAATTATTCCGCATATTCAAATACTGAGATAGATAACAGTTACAGTTATTCATCGAACACTAACAATATAGATAACAGTTATAGTTACTCATCAAATACAAATAATATAGATAACAGTAATACTACTAATACTAATAGTACAGTCACATATAACACCAATGATGACGATGATGATAATAACAATAATGACGACCTAGATGGATATTGTTATGTCTCAGATTCTAGTGTTGAAGAAGGTGACAGTGTTACTTTCTATGCAGTTGCTGATGGTGGAGATGGAGATTACGAATACGACTGGTCAGGAGATGTAGATGGAAATAATAGAACTGTTACTGAATCTTTTGATGACGAAGGTAATTACGTAGCGACTGTGCGTATTGAAGACGGAGACGGAAATCATATAACAGTTGATTGTGATGTAGAAGTTGATAATGATAACAATAATAATAACGATGATTTCGAAGGGTATTGTTACGTGTCAGACTCTAGAGTTGAAACCGATGACGATGTTACTTTCTATGCAGTTGCTGACGGTGGAGATGGAGATTACGAATACGATTGGTCAGGAGATGTAGATGGAAATAATAGAACTGTCACTGAATCTTTTGATGATGAGGGTACTTACGAAGCTCGTGTAAGAATAGAAGATGGTGATGGAAATACTATAACCGCATATTGTGATGTTGATGTTGAAGATGATAACAATAATAACAATGACGGAAGTAATGTAACTTTGATAAGTAATGGTGGTACTACACCTACATCAGGTACACTCGCATCTGGAGTATTCTTAAGTCAAATTCCTTATACTGGAGTAGCAGAAAATCTAAAAATGATTCTATTTGTAATTGGTCTAAGTCTATGGAGTGCATTCATGGCTTGGGTAGTGATCAAGAAAAAAGCTGGAAAAAAAGAATTAAATACTATTTCATCTCATAGAGAAATGATTGAGAAATTTAAACAGAATAATTTGGCAGCGAAATCCATAGCTTAGAAGGGAAGAAGCTTAGTGCTTAGAAGCTTTAAAAACACAACTCAATAGCCCGTCTGCCATAGGCAGACGGGCTATTGACATTATGGGGTATAGTATGATATAATATGCATGTAAGTTCTTTGAAAGTCATTCGTAAAATTTCATGAATTGCTAATTTGGATGAGGAATTTTGACGTACAAACAGCAAGTAAAACTTGTTTGTTGTTTGTACGTCAAAACTGGCGTCAAAACACCAAACTCAACACCCAAACTGATACCATGAAAACGAAACACATCATCGCCACTCTCGTGGCATTCGTCAGCATCACTGTCGCGCAGTTCGCGACGGCTCAAAACACCCAGAATTCGCCTCTGCCGCCTTCCCAGGCGACCCAGAGCGGTTCAACGGTCTCGATCGACAAGAGCTCTGCTCTCGTCATCTTGGATCGTGCGAAATCGCACGTGCCATCCGAGGCTCAGAAAGCGATTGAACTTGCGATTAAGAAGATGAACGACCCTAGTGTCGCCATCGATCAGTCGGCAGCAAGCATCCTCATCCGTGAGGCTACTGGCGCTGAAGCAGTCGTCTCAAATGAGGCAAAGCCAAAGCAAAACCGGGAAATCGCTGCTGAGGATGCAAAAGCACTTCGCTTTGCAGCTTCTGTGCTTTCGGGTACAACGGTCACTACTTCATCAACAACATCGTCGGCTTCATCGCTCACGATGACTGGTGCGAGTATTCTCCGAGAAGGCACACACGTGCAAATCCTCGAGCGGATTCTGGCTGAAGATGAAACCTTGACCGAGGCAACTCGCGCGGGGATTCAGATGGGGATCAAAGCCTTGAAGGGTGATGCAGTTCCGGTCCCACGCATGTGGGCTCGTGGATTGAATCGCACAGCAGACATTGCACACAGTCTCATTGGCAACAAAGTTCACTGGACGAAACGCTTCGGCGTGGAAGCCAAGGAATTGATTGACAATGCGGATTTTTTCGCAAAGCAGGACGAAATCGCCCTGCGAGCTGCGGCTGAAGCTGTCTTGAAATCGTCATCATCGACCATGACCGTTGTGGCGTCCATTACACCTACAGTAACGGAAGTGCAACGTGAGCTTGTTGTGACTGTACCGCCTCCAGCATCGCCCGTGGTCACAACCACTGTCGTGACTGAGACTGTTACCAAAAAAGCGACACCGAAGCCGTGCAAGACCAAGGTCTCGGTGGCGCCGGTGAACGCCAAGTGAAAATGTTCTCGCTGAGACGCGGGAGGTTACGAATGATTCAAACCAAAAGGACCGGAGCAGCTTGCTGTTCCGGTCCTTTCACATTTCACAACAAACACATCATTGACTTTATGTCAATAATAATATATAATTCATACAGAATCGAACCTTGAAAGTGTGAAGGTTTGCTACG
>CAZOAK010000030.1:0-7472 GCA_964577785.1 uncultured Candidatus Saccharibacteria bacterium
TAGCCGCCCTAATTTATTTAATATTGCTTTTATTACACAGAATAGTAGTATGTCGCTCGGAGACATCGTAATTGTACCTGGACTTTGTATAAGCTCCTATAAACAGACAGCTTGAGCATTGCTCGCGTCAGGAGCCTCCCATGAGATCCTACTTCTTGGAAAGTAGTCAGAGCAAGGTGTTCTGATCGGCAGGATCGTAGTGGGTTAAGTAGCCTTCAAACATCAGATAATGTTTGTTGGAATAATACATGGTCGCAGTACGGAAAGGGACAAGTGTCACAATTTGTTCGTTCCGAGTTCTTCCGATGACCTGCTGTAGTGGGTGGGAGAGAGGATCTTACAGTTCGCTTCTGTGAGAGTGTTTCTAAGGTCGCTGGCGTTTTCACGTCAGCGACCTTCTGTTTTAAATATAAAAAGCAACATTATTTTTATATATATAGTATTTGACTTTAAACCCAAAGAGAGTAACCTAATCTTTAGAAAATCTCGCACGATGTGGGGTTTACATTCAATAATCAAAGAGGATTAATTCCATGACTTATGTAATCTGCTTGGTGTCAGTTGCAATCGGTCTAGTTCTGGATGAGCTCAACAGGATGCCTGTGGTGCGTCCAGCGCAAATTCCGGAACTTGCCTATGAGGGCGAGTTTACTCTCGATGAGAGAACCTCAATCATCCAAGACGAAGGTGGTAAGGAATACATTGTCGTCAGATTGGTGGGAAAGAATGAGAGATTTGAATACTACGAAGATATCTCCGCAAGAGCATCGCTTGGAGATGCTTCTAGTTTCAAGGTATCATCCAGAGTTATGACTGAGGCGAGTGTTCCTTCATGTGATTACTTGATCAGGGTTACAATCGAGGGTGTTTGCAACGGTGTTGTTGTTTACAAGACCATTCTCATATTCGATAGGAATGGGGAACAGATTTTCCCTAATCCACCTGCCAGACCTGTTCCCAAGGGTAATGATCAAAAAAAAGAAAAACGTTACGGAAGGAGTGGTGAACTACTCATGGCTACAAATTATTAAGATTTCAACTTCAGTTGGAATCTTTTTTTATTACCGCAGGGAAATCTTCATGCCAGTTACCACTCATTAGATAGTTACTAAATACCCAATTACCACCACTCCAAGTGATGTATCTCACATATAAATTACCATCAGGACTTCTGTCTATTGTCCCCCAAAAGAAGACATACTGAGCACTATTTTTAGAACTAAATTTCCAATCTTCTGGTATTTGACTTTCATTATCTCGGAGATATTCCCAAACTGTTGCGTTTAGAACCGGAGTATTTTTTTCTTTTAAAAATTCATAAAGATTATTTCCTCTAACCGATCCTTCAATTTGCATTGGATCCAAAAACAAGGCCGTTTCATTTTCGATATCCTTAATTTCAGATATTCCATGGTCCGTCCAATTCTCGGCTATTGTCCAGAGTTCTCCATAAGGTTTTGGGTTTTTTTCTTCATTACTACTCATACATATAATTATATTGTTTATCTCGATACCAAGCAATGAGCATTATTTATAACCAATCTCTATTGTATAAAGAATGTTAATGGTACAATATTGATGTGAATAAACCGTTTTCATTTTCTAAACTTTTTATTATCTCACAGACACTTATTGTTTTAATTCTAGGTGCATTGGTTTCTTGGTATTTTGGATATACAGTATTCCATAACGAAGAGGAGGCATTGATAAACAGAATTTATAATGTTGCTAAAACTCTAGATTCTAGGACTATTGAGCAATTATCAGCAGATGAGACGGATCTGGATAATCCAAGCTATCTATACTTAAAGAAAAAGTTGGTAGATTTAAAAATCGTAAATAAAGATGCAAAATTTTTGTATTTGATGGGTTACGATAGGAAAAAGACAAAACTATTCTTTTTTGTTGATTCAGAAACACCAGATTCTGTCACTACATATTCACCACCTGGCGAGATTTATAATGAATCGACTGATTTGCAAATAGAAAATTTTTTAAAAGGTATAGCTTTTGCTGAAGGTCCTTATAAAGATTCTTGGGGAAGATGGGTCAGTGCTTATGCTCCGGTTGTATCAGAAAAGACGGGATTGCCGATTGCGATTGTAGGTATTGATGTTGAGGCAGATAGATTTATAAAAGATATTGCAATAGCCGCATCACTTCCATTTATAATTTCTATTATCCTTGCAATACTTTTATTTATTTTTCATAAAATAAGAACAAAAGAAAAAATGAATGAGCTTAATAATATTAAGCTGGAATTCACTTCCTTCATGTCCCATGAGATAAGAGGGTTTGTAACCAAAATCAAAGGTGGACTTAGGGCACTTACTCATGAAGATTTTGGTATTTTGACACCAGACCAATCATCATACATAACAGATCTTATTAGTCAGAGTGATGAATTTGGTAATTTGATTGAAGAGTTTTTGGACATTGGACACTTAGAGCAAGATAGTGAAATATCCTTATCTAAAGGTGATTATAATCTTCTGGACATAATCAAGGGTGTTGTCGGGGATTCTAAAGAAGCATTATTGAAAAAAGATATTGGGATTATCTATGAAGGTAATGTGCCAGAAAAAGTATATTGTGTTTGTGATAATAATAAAATAGGTAGAGTCTTTTCAAATATTATTATGAACGCTATAAAGTATTCCGCTGAAAAAAGTTCTATACATGTTGGTTATATAGATGCCAATACATTTCACACTATTTATATTAAAGATTCTGGTATTGGTATTCCAGACAGTGAGAAAAATAATATGTTTAAGAAGTTTTTTCGGGCAGCTAATGCTCGCGATGTGCATACTTCTGGAACTGGGCTAGGTTTGTATTTTTCAAAATTAATTATTGAAAAGCATAATGGTAAAATATGGTTTGAATCTATTGAGGGGAATGGGACAACGTTTTATATATCACTACCGAAAAACTAATTCCATAAAACATTTTTTGAAAAGCACGCATAAAATTCTACTGAATTTTTGCTCAAGTCTCGCCTGCCCGGCTCCGAAGCCTTTTCAAATAATATTTTATTTCATACAAATGCGACCCTCTCCTGACCTCTCCCTTCACAAGGGAGAGGGACTGCTTCAAGCTTGCTCGGTTGACTTTTTTGCAACAGAGAGTATTCTATTCTTCATGAACAGAGGCGTTAACAATTTCTTCGGATTTTATTTTTGGAATAATCCCTTAAAGGATTAGTTGTTTTCGCTTAATCTCGCAAAACACCAATCCTTTGAGGGATTGGTGTTTTATTTTATTTAAAATTTATTCGCTTTCGGGATGGTGTGCTTCAACAACGGAGCCCACCTATCCGACAGGGAAACCTACAGGATGCACTTTCAACACATAGTCAACCACCAGTCAAAATGAAAAAATTTTACATTATTTTCAATCACCCATTTGATGAGATGGCACGGAGAAATTTCATCACAACTTGGAACAGCTATTATCCCGAAGACAAGGTTTATGATGTCACAGAATACGTCAATGGTAATTTCACCCTGAGCATCCAGATTCGTGGAAATATCGAAGATGCTAATGTTCGTAAGAACAGTATTCGGCGGACAATTGGATGGACTGACTTTGAGCGTGACGCCAGAGTTTCTGGAAAAATTGTTTGGACAACGAATCCTCCGGAAGATTTGGCCTCACTTATTCTTGTCGCTGCTTGATTTTGGTGACCCTGTGTTTCGTTGGTGAATTAAAAACTCACCAACTTTTTATACGACAGCCGAATGGTTCGGCTCTCGTTAGAAATTTTGTTCTTTAAGAATATGAAAACAATTTGTCTTGGTCCAAGCGGGAGTTTTTCTGATGAAGCGTCTGAAAAAATAATTGAGCTTCTCGATGGTACTTATGATCGCAAGGTTTTTGTTAAAAATAATAGCAAGGTTTTGCCAAAGCTTTACAATCTCGATCATTCCTTAGCGGTGTCGGCAATGCACACGGTTGCGGGTGGGAGGGTGGATGAGTCTTTTGGAGAGTTATACTCAGTTCTAGATTCTAATCATAAACTCAGGGTAGAACTGGCGCTTAAAATGCCCATTGAATTTGCTTTGTTGTCTCGGAATGGTGTAAGAAAGTTTGAAGGTGTCGTAGCCCACAAGAAAGCTCTCGGCGCTTGTAGAAAGGTAATAGGCAATTATGCGAAGGTTAAGGTAGTCGGAAGTAATTCCAAAGCAGCAAAGCTTGTGGCAGAAGATCCTCGGTACAAAAATTGGGTTGTTATTGCTTCTGTTGGATGTGCTAGGATTTATGGTTTGCAGGTTTTAAGGGAAAATATTTCTGATTCTCCTGCGGTTACTACTTTCTATGCATTTTCCAGAGGATTGAGTCTTCCTAAATTAAGTTCTGAAAATTGGCGGTTGCTTTCGGTATTTGATTTGAAGCATCAACCCGGGTCGCTTCTTAAAATTCTTGGTGCGCTCAGGTATTATAATCTCCTTCACTTGGATTCCGAACACAAGTTTAGGGGTGAATATAGGTTTGTAATCGAAGCGGAGATGACTTGTGAGAAAACAGCACTTAAGTGTGCCGAATTAATCAAAGCCAAATCCAAAAAAGCCGTAACATTTGTCTTTCCAGTTCTAAAGTGGTAGACCTTGGGTCGCCACTTTTTTTATGCTAATCTTATCCATATGATACTACTAGATGGTAAAAAGCTTTCAGGAGAAATTGCGGATGGGCTCAAAAAAAAGATTGAGGAGAGTGAGGTTGTGCCGACCCTTGCTATAATCCAAGTTGGAAATGTTGAAGAATCTAATGTTTACATAAAGCACAAAAAATTTTTTGCAGATAGAATTGGTGCCAAGGTTTTGCATATTCAAGTGTCAGAAACTGTTTCAGATAATGATATTATAAACAGGATAAATGAGCTTAATAATGATGAGAGTGTAAATGGAATTATTTTACAACTTCCAATTCCAGAAAATTTAGATAAAAGAAAGTTGATTGAAAGTATAAACCCATCAAAAGATGTTGACGGACTGCATTCTGTTAATCAGTCAAAAGTATTTCAAGGTGATGTTTCTGGAATCATTCCCGCAACCCCAAAAGGTGTAATGAATATTTTAAATAAATACAACATTTCGCTTTCTGGTAAAAAAGCAATTGTGGTTGGACGTTCACTTCTTGTAGGACGCCCGATGGCGATGCTTCTTTTAAAAGAAAATGCAACCGTAACTGTTGCACACAGTAAAACAGAAAACCTTAAAGAGTTGGTTAAAGAAAATGATATTGTGATTGTGGCAGTAGGGAAAGCCGGGCTAATTACAAAAGATTACGTTAAAGAAGGTCAGGTGATTGTGGATGTTGGTACAAATAGTGTAACGGGCCCAAAGACTTTAGAAGAAGTTGAGACACGTAAATTGGTAGGGGATGTGGATTTCGTGGAAGTTTCAAAAATTGTATATGCATTGTCGCCTGTGCCAGGAGGGGTGGGTCCTATGACTGTGGCATCGTTATTTGAGAATTTAGTTGAGATAAGTATTTGATTGTTATGTCAGAACAAAAGTCTGATCAAAATCTTGAATATATGAATGATACTCTTGAGGCAACTGCTTTTATTGAAGCGTTCGATAAAATTAGGCCTCTATTTAAGGCGGGTAATTATGTTGATCGAGGTCAAGTAAACGATAGGGAATTATTGAGGTTGAGAAAAGCTCTTAATGAAGATAGAGAAAGAAAATTACTTGAGAAAGTTTATATTCATGACACTGCTTTGGGTGAGCAATTACAGAGTACTCAGTCTGAGCTCCAATTTTACTTGGAAGATGAGGATTTGAATTCTTACTTGGACCAAGTTGAGGAGGATTTGAGTAAAATGTCTTTAAGAAATGAGGCAGAATGAGTTCAAAAAAGTCAATTTTGGAACATGCTATAATTTACTAGTTATTAGTAAGTAAACAAATATATGGATAATACAAATGTATTTTCGGGGGAGAGAGTAAAACAACTAGTTTTAGCTGTATTGGCACTTCTAGCATTGTTCTTGCTTGCAAAATCAATTAATGAATTTAGTCATGTGGGAGAGAGAGGGCAATTTGTTCCTCAGGACGCGATTACTGTGTCTGGTAAAGGCGAGGTCTTCGCTGTGCCTGACATTGCGACATTTACATTTTCTATTATAGAAAAAGGTAAAGATGTGGCAGAAGCACAGAAAAAATCTGCAGAGAAGAATAATGTAGCGATGAAATATTTGAAAGATAATGGAATAGAGGAAAAGGATATTAAAACAGAAGGATATAATGCAAACCCTGAGTATGATTATAGTCAGCCGATTTGTATAAAATACCCATGTCCTTCAAGTAGTCCACGTCTCATAGGATTTGAAGTATCAGAAACTATTTCTGTCAAAGTGCGTGATGTAGAAAAAGCGGGGGACATTCTTTCTGGAATCGGTGCAACTGGAGTATCAAACATTAGTGGACTTTCTTTCACGGTTGATAATGAAGAGACAATTCGTGCAGAAGCTCGTGCTAAAGCAATCGCAGATGCTGGAGATAAAGCAAAAGTTCTAACAAAAGCATTGGGCGTGAAGATAGATGGAGTTATGAGTTTTTATGAAGATGCTGGTGGATATCCTGTGCCAATGTATAACGCAATGGATTCTAAAGCAGTAGGTATGGGAGGTGGTTCTGCAGTGTCTGAAATTGCTAGGGGAGAGAACAAGATCACTGTGGTTGTGAATGTAACATACAGGATTAAATAGGAAGTTGGTTAGTTGGTCAGCCTGCCTGTCGGCAGACAGGGTTGTAAGGAGAATTCAAAAACCGCGACACCTTTGGTGTCGCGGTTTCCTTACCACCTAACTAGCTCACTACCTAACCACCTTTTTGACGATTGACTTCTACCCACTTCTGGCGTATTATCTAATTACCCCTCGAAGGGGTTTTTTAGTATAAATCTAAAATATATGAAAATCACCGATTATTTTAAAGAAGTAAAGACAGAAATGACCCATGTTACTTGGCCATCTAGAAGGATAACTACGCTATATACAATCGTTGTTATTGTTCTTTCTCTTGCTGTTGCTATATACCTTGGTCTTTTGGATTATGTTTTGAGAGTTGGGTTATCTGGTCTTTTTAATTAATTATAAATATTTAATACTTATTTAATATGTCAAAACAAGCAGAAGGACAAAGAAATTGGTATGCGATACACACTTATGCTGGTTATGAGAATGCTGTGCTCCGAAATTTGAAACAGCGTATAGAGTCATTAGGAATGGAAGACAGGATTTTTAATGTACTAGTTCCTACAGAAAAGAAAATTAAAGTAAAGGGAGGGAAGAGGGTTGAGGAAGAAGAGAAAATATACCCAGGATATATCCTAGTTGATATGATTGTGACTGATGATTCTTGGTATGTTGTACGAAACACTCCTCGTGTTACTGGGTTTGTTGGTTCTGGAGTTTATCCTGTACCACTAGACAGTAAAGAAGTTGATGAGTTGTTTAAACGAAT
>CAZOAK010000031.1:0-7438 GCA_964577785.1 uncultured Candidatus Saccharibacteria bacterium
AAAGCATTGCGGAGGAATATGGACTCTCAATAGCTAATAAAGGAGATATTGCAAAGCATATTCAAGAATATCATGGACAGGGAGAAGGAAGTGTTGATGAAAAAGGGGTGTATGTATTGTCTAAGCAGAATCCAGAGGGTCAATTTGATCATTACGAGGTGTTTTATTATGCAACCCCAGATGACTTTGAAGGAAAAATATTAGGTAAGGACTGGTCACTTGTCCGTTCCTTTGTTACCCCTGAATTAGAATGGATTGAAGGGTATTGGGGAAATATTGAGGGTGCTGTCGCTTCAGGTGAAGAGGATAAATATTACGAATGGAAAGATAAGCTTAAAAGTCTTTTGGACAAATATAAGGATTGTGCAATTTTTATTGCTAAATGTCATTTTTAACATATGAAAAAAATTCTATTTTATCCTGGAACATTTAATCCACCTCATTTTGGGCACGTTTCGGCAGTTAAAGTTGCTGTGGATAATATTGAGTTTGATGAGGTCTGGATCATGCCGTCAGGTAAGAGAGTCGATAAGGAAATAGCTACAAGTTATGAGGACCGGAGAAATTTGGGAGGTATCTTTGTTGAATATTTAAGATCAATAATAAACATTCCCTTGAAGCTCATTACGAGTGCGGTAGATGATGTTTGTGGAAAATACACCCATGAACACATAGAGGAACTAAAGACTCAGACCGAAGATGAAATATTTCAACTGGTTGGAATTGATGGATATCTGGGTATCAAAGAGAGGGTTATAGGACCAAACGAAAAGTTCGTAATTATCAAGAGATCGGGCTACGAATCTCCTGATGAGTTAATTTCAAATAGTAATCGTATAATTTTGGATGAAGGGGTAGGAGGAATTTCTAGCACCAAAATACGAGAGATGGTAAGGATAGGTGACGAAGAGTACAAAAATTTGGTTCCGGAGAAAGTTTCGTTATATATAGAAGAGAAGGGTCTCTATCTATAAAGAAGTTTTAATCATGCATTATATATCTACTGCTCTAAGGGGGGGGCAAGGACGTGCTTGAATCTAAGTTCCCGTTCTACTTCACCTCCTTTGTACTACTCGCCACTTTTCCATCCTTTGGATATTTAGCAACAATTATTTTCTCCAATGAATCCTTATCTTGTGGCCAATCAATCAGCTTTCCGTCGAGTACAATAGCTGGTAGATCATCTTTGATTTTAGATATAGAAATCAATGTTCTCACTGCAGAAAGGTCTAAGTTATAATCAAAGGAATATACGCGAAGTTCAGGATATTTTTCACGAAGATATGTCAGTATGTAACTAGCTTTTTCGCAATCCTTACACTTTTCTCCATCGGCATAGAAATACAAAGCAAAAACAAATTTCTTGTTACATCTTGCAGATAGTCTTTTCATCAACTGATAATCCTTAATCTCAAGTAATGAATAAAACTTTTTTAGCTGTAGAACTTCTGCATTATTACTACCTATATTTCTTTCGCTATACTCTATACGCTCTGCCAGCGAATTAAGTTCAGTAGAAAGCATTGAGCCTCCAACCTCCTGACAATCTAGATCCGATAGGAGAGAAACCTGGGTCTCAGAGGACATGATATTCGTTGATATTGAATCCTGAATTGATCGGATCTCATCTATTCTTTTATTATTAAAATAATTACTAACATATATCGCAGTACCGAATATTGAAGCAGTGATAAAGAAGGTGATTACGTATTTCCTCCAATCAATGTGATGATGATCTTCCATTTTATTTGTATTTATTCATAATTCTTAATTCCTAATACTTAATTCTACCCGAATTACCTCCACGGTGCTGTCTTACTTCTAATATTATTATAAACTGATTTGAATAGCCAGAATGGTGCTATGAATGAATATAAAAACACAAAGTAAAATATTTCGAAAGATATTCTCCATCTGCCACTTACGCTTCTATAACCATACATAACTAGCGCAATAATAAATGATATTAATGTAATCGTTAATATTGACAGTACACTGGTGTCTAAATAAAACCAATCAAAATTTAATTTACTAAAATCAAATCCAACAATAGTATATTTATAAATCTGCTCTACAATCTCATTTACAACTCTATAAAAAGAAATGCCAATCAAGACGAATGACATCAATATAGCAAATACTGCAAATGGTAAAACGATAAGACCCAGGTCCCCATACTTTTTATTCAAAATCATTCCTCTGTACTCGATAAGATTACCGAGAAATCCACTAACCCAACGAACTCTTTGTTTATAAAGTTTTTTAATAGTATCCGGTCCTACAGTGTACACATGAGCGTCTGGAGCGTTCACTATTTTCATTCTGTTCTTTTGCATTCTCATAGCCATTTCCATGTCTTCTGTGTTGTGAGCGTGGCGGTACATTCCAATTTTTTCAAAAACTTCTTTTCGGAAAAAGGAGAATGGTCCTGGGGTTATATGAATTGCACCAATTGAACCATACGCTTTACGCATAAAGTTTCCATAACTGTATTCGGCGCGTTGCATTTTACGAAGAATGTTGTTTGGCTTTTCAACTATCATTGATGGTGTAACGGCCATGACTTTTGGGTCAGAGAATCTGCGCATAATATTTTTTAGGGCGTTTCTGTCTACAAAAGAATCTGCATCGAGGCATCCTACAAAATCTGTTTCGAGGTGGGATATTCCAAAATTCAGGGCTGTATATTTACCACCATTTTCCTTATGGAATACTTTTATTATTTCATGATTATCATATTGTTTTAAAAGTTCTTTTGTGTTGTCTGTGCTACCATCATTGATTATCATTATTCGCATCATGTCTTTGGGGTAGTCCAAGTTGAGCAGGGAATTAATGGTTCCAACAATTGTTTTTTCTTCATTAAAGCAGGGTACAAGGATGGTGACAGGTGGGTGATAGTACTCTAGATTCGATAGAGATTTACGTATTTTCTTTGATTCAAATAGGGAAATAAGAAGAAATACCTCAAAATATAAGGCACAGAATATAACACTGGAGCCCAATGCGGTCACTACGATATTCATATATTATAGTATTATACACCAGATTGCCTTATTTTTGAAGTGGATAAATTTGCCATTTACTTGGTTTTATTGTATTATTTTCGAGCGCTGGATAGCTAATCGCTCATAGCGCGAAATTTCCAAGTATCAATTTTCAATTTACAAACGAATCCAAAATTCGCTTGAAACTTGGGTCTAGATAAATTGGAACTTTCGCGCTGTGCGTGGTAGGAAAGTCCGAACACTTACCAGTGTGGAACACTGGAATAATCAATTATTCAATAAATCAATTTTCAATAAAATGCATTTGCATCTAATTGAAAATTGTTAAATTGAGATTTGAAAATTCCACTGTTCTACAGTGGAGTGGTAGCGGGTAATACCCGTCGCTTGGAGGTATCCAAGAGAGGTGCGAGCAGTGACGTCTGAGGCGAAAGCCAAAGAAATCCGTTAGGATTAATTTTATGGCAACATAAAAGTGAAACGGCAAAACCCTTACTTGAGTGCAAGACCGTGGCCAATGCGGAGCATTGGAATAATCAATTATTCAATAAATCAATTTTCAATAAAATGCATTTGCATCTAATTGAAAATTGTTGAATTGAGATTTGAAAATTCCACTGCTCTGCAGTGGTAGTGTCGCTTGATTCTTCTGGCAACAGAAAGAACAGATAAATTGCTATCACTTATCGCAAGATAAGTACAGAATTCGGCTTATAGGCGCAATACAAAACATCTCATGTAAGTGGGGTGTTTTTATTTTTTAATGTATAATTGATTTATAAAAAATTTAAATAGTAATGGTAAATAAATTCTTAAAAGCTCTAGGTAGAGAAACAAGTAATATTCACGAAGCTGCATATCTTTTAGGATTTTTTGCTTTATTTTCTCAAGTTCTTGGATTGTTTCGTGATAGACTTCTGGCTCATTATTTTGGCGCAGGTCCAATGCTTGATATATATTATGCATCATTTAGAATTCCAGATCTTATTTTTGCTACTGTTGCTTCTCTTGTCGCAGGTTCAGTCCTTATACCATTTCTTCAAGAAAAAATGGGAGAAGGTGAGGGGAAGGCAAAACAATTTATTGATGAGGTCTGGAGTGGATTCTTTGTAATAATAATTTGTGTTTCCGTGGTCGCATTTTTTTTGATGCCTTATTTAGTTCCGTTTTTATTTTCTGGAATGCCTTTAGAGTCGCAAAGTACTGTAATAATTCTTTCTCGCATTCTGCTTTTGTCCCCATTATTTTTAGGATTTTCTAACTTTCTATCAACCATTATCCAATCTCATAGCAGATTCGCTTTATATGCTCTAAGTCCAGTCCTTTATAATCTTGCAATTATTCTGGGTCTTATAGTTTTATTTCCGATCTTTGGAATTCAAGGGGTAGTCATTGGAGTAGTACTTGGCTCAGTTTTGCATGCAATAATTCAAATACCTTTTGCTCGTTCAGTCGCACTTTTCCCTGACGTAGTTTTTCCTATTATCTGGTCGCGTTTGAAGAGTATTTCTATTGTTTCTCTACCGAGAACTTTGACTCTTGCGTTAGTTAACATAGTCCTCATAGTTATGGTGTCTTTGGCATCCCGAATGACAGAGGGTTCTATTGCAGTGTTTAATCTTGCATACAATTTGCAGTCTGTACCTATGACAATTATTGGTGTTAGTTATTCTATGGCCGCTTTTCCAACTTTGTCCAAACTTTTTGTGAGTGGGGATAAAAAAGAATTTGTTAGATATGTATCATCGGCTATTCGACATATTATTTTCTTGTCCCTACCAATCATGGCTTTGTTTATAATTCTTCGAGCACAAATTATTCGTACAATTTTGGGTACTGGAGCATTTTCTTGGAATGATACACGATTAACTGCAGCTTGTTTTGCGTTATTTGCAATCTCGGCTGTCGCACAGAGTGCTAATCTTTTATTTATTAGAAGTTTCTATGCTAGAGGGAAGACCAAAATTCCTCTTATGATATCGGGGGCATCGTCATTGCTTACAATAATTATTTCTTTTGCTTTTTACAAATTATTTTTCTTTTCGGAAACATTTAAGGAATTAATAACATTCGTATTCAAAGTACAGAATTTGCCTGGGACGGAGATTCTCTCTCTACCTTTGAGTTTTACGATCGGTAGTTTAGCAGGACTTGGATTGTTTGTGTTTTATTTTGAGAAGGATTTTAAAAACTTTATTAAATCAATCAAAGATGTATTTTTCCAGAGCACTGTCGCATCTTTTTTCTGTGGACTTACTACATATCTAGCTCTAGGAGGATCTTCATATGTTTTGGAGACTAAGACTTTGGCGGGAATATTTAGTCAGGGACTCATAGCAGGAATTATTGGGATCATATTCTGGTTCATAACTTTGAAACTACTCCGTAATAAGGAGATTGATGAACTTATGAAAAATATGAAGGGTAAGATATGGAAGGTAAAAGCAATCGCACCGGAGAAGGAGGAGATTTAAAAGTCAGCTTTTAGCTTCTGGCTGTCAGCTTTCAGTAAATCAAAAGGGAAATACTATAATATTATAGTATTTATTTTGGTAACCACCCATTTTTTGCTATAATAATTCTAATGAAGAAAGATTTTATTCTAAATAAAGGATTTTTGCAGAATTTCATAGCTGTTTTTATTGCACTTTTCCTAATTTTCTTTGCATACATAGCCAATTTTTCGAAGCTTGTTTACGCTGGGGAATGTAGTATTTACAATAATCAGCAAAACGCTTGCATATCAGTAAGTGGGTGTAACTGGGATACGCAGGATTGTTCTGCATACGATGAATCCGGCTGTAGTTTACATAGTGGCGATGGATGTAGTTCAAATTATTCTAACTGCTCATGGAATGGATCATCTTGTGATGGTGGTGGTGCTTGTTCAGGAATTGGTGATGAATTCAATTGCAGTAGTACAAGTTATTTTACTAGCTGTTCTGGCAGTTTTAATCCCGGAACTTGTTCGGGTACATTTGATGATACTGGCCCCACACTTTCTTCTGCACAAGTTGAGGGAACCACTCTTATTCTTGTATATGATGAAGCTCTTGATACCAATCTTCCTTCGACTGGGTATTTTACTGTGTATGTTAATGGTGCTCAGGAGGGACCGGCTGCAATTAATATTTCAGGGACTGATGTTATCTTAACTTTAGGTCAAAGTGTGGGAGGGGAGGCTCTGGTTTCTATTAGTTATAACCCTATGACGAATCCAATTCTTCGAGATATTGTGGGAAATGCTGCTGGAAGTCTTAATACGCAGGAGGTTTTAAACACAACTCCTCCTGTTATTTCTTCTGTCTCACCAGCAACTTCTGCTTATATAAATAATGTAACATCATCAACCGATATCGCATTTGCAACTAGCGAAAATTTAGGAAGCGGATCAGTAACGATTACTCGTACTTCTGGGACTGCTGATGGAAACTCTCCTCATACTTGTACACTGAATGGAACGGCACTCAATGTTGGTGCCAAATCCATTAATCTTTCTGATACCACAAACGGGTGCACCTCCAATGTTTCTAACTTAGTATCTGGTACTGTATATACTTTTGTCTTCGCAGGAACAGATGCTGCAAATAACGGTGCTACTCCCATTACAAGTACTAGTGTGACTTTTGATAATACAACCCCTTCTGCTCCAAGTACGCCTGACTTATCTTCCGGATCTGATTCAGGGTCATATTCCACTGATGACATAACTTCTGATAATACTCCAACTTTTGATATAACCTGCGAAAATGATACCACAGTTACTTTATTAAAAGATGCCACATCTTTAGGTACTGGTACATGTTCGGGTGGAATAGTCTCTATCACTAGTTCTTCTCTTTCTGATGGTGTTCATACGATAAAAACAAGACAAACAGATCTTGCTGGAAATGTTTCTTCAGATTCTTCTACTCTTTCTGTTACTATTGATACTACTCTACCTGCAACTACTGGCACTCCTGACATGACAACAGGTACAGATTCAGGATCTTCCTCAACTGACAATCTCACATCTGACCCTACTCCAGATTTTTCAATAACCTGTGAGACCAACTCTACTGTAACACTCTATGTTGATGGAGTGGCGGGTCAAACTGGAACTTGTACAAGTTCTTCTGCCACGATCACTTCAGCCACTCTTAGTGGCGGTATTGAAATTACTGCTGAACAGACAGATGTTGCTGGAAACACTTCCGCTTCTCTTTCCTCCGCCCTCTCCGTCACCATCGACACCACCGCTCCCGTAACTTCTGGAGCCCCAGACATGACATCAGGTACAGATAGTGGTTCATCTTCAGCCGACAACACTACTTCAGATACAACTCCAACATTCACCGGAAGTTGTACTGACGGAAATACAGTCCAACTCTATGATGACGGAGTATCTTCAGGGAGTTCTACTACTTGTGCCTCATCTGTATTCTCTCTAA
>CAZOAK010000032.1:0-7317 GCA_964577785.1 uncultured Candidatus Saccharibacteria bacterium
TGTAGGATATGTCCCAGCAGTAACTTCAGATTACTACGGTGAGTGAAACGAACCGCAAGCTCGCTTACTGCGAATCAGCAAGTTTACTTACGGTGAGTAAATTACACAATCAAGTCCACTACTTTTTGTTTAAATACTTTGCTTCGATCTAATAAACTTTTCCTAATTTGTGGGTAATCTTCTATAAAATATTCCAGAACTTTTTCATTCATACCAACATAAGTACCGGGGGAAGTTGAGTTTTCAGGTATCCAATATATACCTGTATCTGGACGTGCGCCTTCTCCATCCTCAACTAAATATCCGTTACTAAATTGAGACAGAGATTTATCCCACTGCCCTGCCAAAAACTGACCACCAGTATGCAGACTGATTGTTGCCTCAGTGCCCAAAAGCGATGCTAAATGGTTTGACAGAACCGGAACACCAAACTGAAACGGTGCGGACAAAGCTTCCATAAATACAAGATCTTTACTTTTTATATCTAGTAAACCATCAAGAGCCGCGGAAAGACATGCGGGTCGATTTGGCATACTAATTACAGACGGATCTTTACCAACACTCCGGACAGCAGTATATATTTCATGTGGGGATGATTTTTTCGTTAATTTTGTTTTTGAAAAAAACCGACTATAAAGTTCGGACGGGTATCTAGAAAAGGGATCCATGCCTCCCAAAACACCTTCATCATATAGTAATTCAATAGCAGATAATATCATTGACTTACCAGACCCAGGTTCTCCTCCAACCGAGACCGTTGACCTGTCAATGCCCTTACCAGTCTGAACTGAACCCAAAAGATCAGGCCTATTTTTAACAAGATGGACCGACTCTAGGATTGAAAGTCCTCCTTCTGTTGCGCAGAATCTTATACCTTCCTTTTCATGTTTGGTAAGATTAATTCTTTCAACTGTCCCGCCAGCAGCAACTATTTTTTCATTAACCATTTCGGTTTCATTGTTTGTAAATTCAGGTATAAAAACTGGAGTTCGGTCTCTATTAATATCCGGAAAATTTCGTATTCTTGCATATGTCGGGCCGTAGGCGCCATTTATTTCTCCTAAAATAATTTCATTAAACGGAAAATCTTTTATCACCTCATCTGGCTTTGAATACTCAAATGAATTCATCATAGTTTACTAATTTTATAGCCATGTTTGAATATAACTTCAATTTTATATTTTTTCAACTTCAATCCTAAACGTTGTAAAGTTTTGCCCACAGCTTGATCTGAATACTCATCGTAACTACCCTTACCCCATTTTATGTTAGCGACATCCTCTTTACTTAAAAATCCATTACATTCAATGAATTTATTTAAAATAACTGCTTCAACCTTGGTTAATTTTGAATTGTATAAATGCATGTCATCTTCAATAAAAGTTAGGTCATTATTTACTATAATGTTGATGGTCTCAACTAAAGGATGCTTTTTAAAGTAGGAATCTAAAATAGACGACCTAAACTTATTATTCTTAATGATATCTAACTTCTCTAAAATTTCTTTATTGGTCTTTGATATTTGTTGAACCAGAACAAAAAAACTTTTAATGAAGACTGTATCATCGACTATTTTATTTGACGACATGTCAATTTTTTCGATATTTAATAGCAAAAACTTAATCAAAACTGGTATTCCACCACTTTTTTCAAATACCTTTTCGGCTATAATGTCATTTATTTTTACTTCTAATTCGCCTGCAAAATGCTTAATTATTCCAGGATCACAATATGATCCTAGGAAAAAATATTCATAAACATGACTAGAAAGGTAAGAGTTTTTAAAATCTGAGTGACTCATAATACTGGGGGTTGGAATAACAACAATAAATGTCTTTTTCTTAAAATTGTTTTGAAGTAAATTATCTGCTATTTTAATATTTGCTTTCGGACTTTTAACCCAAGACTCAAGTTCAACAATATTACAATCAGAAACAATGTCTTTAGTCTCTGTAATTTGGCCAAATCCTATTTTTTTATTCTTTTCAAAGAAGTGATTTAAAAAATAAGAAATTCCGAGACCAGGCAAAGTAACAATTATAGAATTTGTTTTTAATTTTTTTTGTTTAATTAAAAAATTCTCTAGCCTTAAATATTCCTCAAATCTATTAAAATCCATACATAAATAATATCACAAAGCTAAATTGTCCACTTTTTGTCCAGACTTTTTAGGTTTGCTATAGGATAATATTTCTATATTTTGAAAGTGACTGATTAAGCTCTATTATCTTTCAAACTATAAAGCACATTAACATTGATGGTTGGTTGAGGATAGAAAGATTTAAAATCAACACAAGTTGGTTTGGTCAACTATTCTCAACAAAAAAAGGAAAAGAATGAAAACACGAATCGTAATTTTTTTGTCCATGATATCTGCAGTATTTTCGACGTTGTTGTTATTAAATGCTGAAAAATTAAGTCACATTGCCGGATTATCAATGCTTGGAGTTACTTTTTTTGGAATGCTATCGGCACACATCCCCAACAAAAGGTTATTCATCAACACGATGGAGATATTTTTCATCGGAAATTTTGTAATCTGGATAGCTGCGCAGTTTGTAGAACCAAAAAGTCTTGACCTGACGGCAGCTCTGTGGATTTGCACCATTTGTTTTCCATCCGTCTTTTTGAAAAATATGGTGTATCCAGAAGGTGTCAAAATGAAGAAGAGTACTTTCTTCTCGTTTGTCGGGCTTTTTAAATCTCTTCTATCCATTACAATTATTTTCATTGCATATGGATATTGGAAAATCTTGTTTTGAAAGAAATAAGACATGAAAAACAGAGTAATACCAATCCTTGTGGGACTACTGGCCATTATCGACATTTGGGAAATGTTTACGTACTTGGGCCAAGAAAACAGTAAAGCACTATGTTACCAATACGGAGGATGTGATATCAATTTACTAAAGTTGATGCATAGTAACCCCCTCCCGACAATCGTGTTTGTCACCAGCCTTTTGATTTTTCTTTCAGTAATTGGATACGTCACGAACAAAGAATAATACAACCATCAATAAAACACCTCTGAGGTTTTTCAACTAAAAATTGAAAATAAACTCAGAGGTAATTCTAAGCACACAATTAATTTTGTGTTTTTAGAATTAATAAGTATTATTAAATTATGGAAACAAACGAATCAATGACTTCAAATGAAGTCGCTGTCAAAATAGCATCTGGTTTTTTTGGTGGCCAAGAATCCATGAAAAGAATTATTGACTCTCGAATAGCTGCAGATACAGAAGGTAATTGGGATGGTTTCAGAAAAGTTTGGTCTGAAGGATTACAATCTGACCAAGCAGCACTTGAAAAAGAAATACAGATTAACAAAAATCAAATAACAATATCAATTGGAGAAGCAACCGACATGCAGGATATGCTTGATAATTGGTCCAAATATGGAAAACCTGAGGGCATTGACGAAAAAGAATTCAAAGCAGTTTGTGAAATAATAAATGGCAAGCATTCATCTGATTCAGGATATGCAAAAACAGAACTAGAGTATTTCGGTTTTTATCAATTCGACATAGCTGATAAACTCAATGGTCACAAATCTGAATTAAAGGATTTTGTACTCAACTCAATGGCAGTTATTAGAACGCTTCGTAATAGTGAGGCTCTAAAAAGTGTCAGCGCAAGTGACCATAAATTTGTTACAGCCTTGACTGAATTTATTAAAAAGGATGGAGATGAAAAATTCGATCAGTCTTTGGCACTTAGCGTAACAGAGCCTGAAAAAGTCGGACAGGCTCTTCGTGAGGTGGCTCTAGCAAGAATAATTTTAAACGAACAAGCAAAGAAGTTATATGAATCATTAGAATTAAAAACTCCTTTTGGAGATACAAGTATAGGATGGCACACCCAAGAAATGACAGATTTTGTTGACCAAAATCTTCATCCAGACGATTTAGATATATCAAATCCAACCATTGGAATTAACGGATCCCGTTCCAATTTTGCAGGAGCCTTAATCAGTTATTTTGTATATGGACCTGGAAAAACTACAGTTAATTAACAGTTATCGAATATCCAAATACTTCTGATATTCTCCAAATTTTGACTTTGTTGGGAGGTATTCTCCATTCATTTGCAATTCGTTTCCATTTAAAGTCCAATAGTCTTTTCCACGCATATCTTGTGGCAGAATAGGAACGCCCAATCCTTCGAGTTTATTAGATGCTAATATTGCAAAAACAAACGCATCAATCTCCACATATCTTGACACTTTCGGCATAAATTCACCATTGATGCTTCCAGAGGCTTGTTTTCTTAAATTAACTATAAATTCTTTCATCAACGATTGGTTGGTATGACCCGCCTCATGCAAAAAGGACACTTCATTATCAAAACCCTGCATTCTACGATTAATCGATTCGTCTATAGTTAATTTTCCATCCTCCATTAAGTTGACTGACGAACCCTCCTTTAAAGAAGGGTTTAAAACACAAAGCATACCAGATAACAACACTGGCATTGGAGGAAGTTTCGGAACAAATTTAAGGTGTGTTTTATCTTTAGACGAATCATTTACCAAATCTTGCAAGTTTGCGACTATACCATTATTACTTGCTAGTCTAGAAAGGATTTTTGTTTCTTTTGCTTTTTTAATATCGTCAGGAATATCCATTATCTCAGTAATAATCGTCGGCTGACCGTCTGTTTTAATCTCATGTCTTCTAACAAAAACGGTTTTAGGCTTTCCGTCAATATCTAATATTTCAGGGCAAACCAAACTTCTCATTTCGTATTTTCCGGGATAATTATTCTTAATTTTCATTGCTAACAAACCTGTATCCACATCTTGATAATGCTCATCATTTTTAAACTCACTTTCAATAACTTCCCAAGATCCTTTCGTCCATCCCAAAGCATCGTCTTCACTTTGATAAGTACGAATTTTATTGATAATCTCTTTCTGAAGTTCCGTATTTCTTGTTGTATAATCTACAAACATCTTTTGGAAATTTTCCCTATTCGAGCTTGATTCTGGAGTATTTTCCATCTTTGAATAATTTATGGTTTTACTTTTTCCCAACTATAATTAGAGTAAATCCACTCTATAAGTTCTTTTGTTTCACCAAACCTATCAGATGAACCCAAAACTACAATCATTACCTTTCTATTATCTCTATTTACATATGTAACTAAATTTTCTCTTGCCGCCTCGGTCCAACCTGTTTTGACGCCCATAACTCCTGGAACCTCACCTAATAGCCTATTTATATTTGTTAATCTATGTACAATTCTACCGTCGACGCTTTTTACAATTTTCTCCTTTGTTCCGACGATCTCTGCAAATTCTGGCTTTTGCATTGCGTACTTTGCAACAATTACCAAGTCTCGTGTAGTTGAATATTGTGCCCCATCGTCAAGGCCAACAGGATTTGTAAAATGTGTATTTGTCAGCCCCAAATCTTTAACTTTTTTATTCATTAACCCAATAAAAACAGCACGACCGGCAGGATGGTTTTGTGCAATAACTTCAGCAGCATCATTTGCTGAATAAATCAGCAAGCCATTTAATAAATCAATAAATTTTATTTCTTCGCCAGCAACTAACCCCATTTTTTGACCTTCTACGCTTACCTTACCAACTTTTAACACTTGTTCTGGCAAAAAAGTATCCATTGCAACTAATGCTGTCATTATTTTTGTAGTAGAAGCAGGGAGAAGTGGTTTATTTGGATCTTTTTCATACAAAGTAACCCCAGATGTTAAATCTACAGCCATTACCGACTGCGCAGAAACTATTGGGAATCGTGCTCCCTCTTTCAGGACAGGCAAATCTGAATAAGCTTTTGTAATCTTTTGTGGAGTAACATAATTTACAACCTCTTGTACCCCTCCATTTAGTGAAATTGCAGTAGTTGAGATTAAAATAAATGCTAAAGCTGACAAATAAAACAAATCATTATTTACGGCCTTTTTATTGAGAGTTTTTTTACTTTTTGGCATCTTTATCAATTGAAGACAGTCTTACGTCTACTCTTTCCATATCTCTTGGGAACAAAGAAGCCTCTCTAACATTTTTGAGTTCTAAAAGTTTCATGGTGATTCTTTCTAAACCAAATGAGAATCCACCCTCTGGAGGCATTCCATATTTAAAACAATGCAGGTAGACTTCAAAATTTTTTGGATCCATCCCTCTACCTTTTATCGACTCGACAAGTTGGTCGTAATTGTTTATTCTTTGGCTACCACTGCAAATTTCTATCCCTCGAAACAAAAGGTCGTACGAAAGTGAAAATTCTGGATTATTCGGATCTGGCATTGTATAAAAAGCTCGTTTCCTTGTAGGAAAATGTGTAATAGTGACGAAGTCACTACCCATTTCTTCTGAAGCCCATTTACAAATTTCTATCTCATCCTCTGGATTCAGATCCTTCTCACCCACCACTTTTCTGTCAGTTCTCTTTTCTATTATAACTTGTGCCTCAGTCAAAGTTAATCTTGGAACTTTAGTATTAAGGACTGGTCTTTCTACTCCGTACATTTTCATTTCTTTCAAACTAGCATCATATGCATTCAAAATCATATTTGTCCCTACATATTCAAAATTATCAAGCAACTCTTCAAAATCCTTTATAAATGCGATCTCGCAATCCATTTGCACGACTTCTGACAGATGTCTTGTTGTAACCGAAGGCTCAGCTCTGTAAGCATGGGAAAAAAGAAAAACTCTTTCAAAGGCTCCTACTGCGATTTGTTTATATAGCTGTGGACTTTGAGTCAAAAATGCACGATGTTCATAATAATCAATCATAAAAACTTCGGCACCACCCTCAGTTGATGAGGCCGAAATTGTTGGTACAAATATTTCTTGGCAATTAATATCTTGAGCAGCTTTTCTAAACGAGTCCGCGACAGCTGTCTGAACTTTAAAAATTGCTGATTGTTTTAGATTTTTAAGTGTTAGCGGCCTATGATCTAATAAGACTGGTAGACTTAAATCTAAATCTGTTTTACCCATATCAAACGGAAGCTCGACAGATTGACTCAGAATTGTCATTTTCTCTATTTGAAGCTCAACCCTTCCAGTTTCCAATTCTTTATTTACTAACTTTTCAGGCCTTTCTACAACCTTACCTAGAAGTTCAATTGCAGATTCAGGCATAACTTTTTCCAAGCTTTGGCCAACACATTGAATTATTCCAGTTCTATCACGAAGATCTATAAAACTTATTTTTCCATGATCACGTATTGAAGAGACCCAACCTTTAAGAGTCACAATTTCACCAACTTTATTTATTGTCTCTGAAATCAAAGTTCTTTCCATTCTTGTATTTTATGTTTTAATTAGACACTTGACAATAACCA
>CAZOAK010000033.1:0-7046 GCA_964577785.1 uncultured Candidatus Saccharibacteria bacterium
CATCCCCTCTATACCCAACGACTACCACTGGCTTTTCGGCGATACCCCGCACCGCAGAAAGGAGACGTGTGATGATTGGAATACCTTTGACTGGCGTCAGCACTTTCGGGATGTCAGACTGCATGCGTGACCCCTTGCCCCCGGCTAATATAACAACTTGGTTCATAGAAAATTTCTTTATCTTATATTCTCCACAATTTTTTTTGAAGCTGTACCATCCCCAAAAGGATTAACCCAATCTCGTTTTGATTTCAACATAATAGAAACGCCCTTCAAAATATCTTCCTTATTAGTTCCGGTTAAAAGATTCGCCCCTACACCAATGCTTTCTGGGCGCTCCGTATTATTACGTAAAGTTATACAGGGAACCCTGAGTATGCAAGACTCTTCTTGAATACCTCCCGAATCAGTAATAATTAATCGACTATTTGACTGTAAAGTTATCATGTCAAAATAATCTACTGGTTCTATAACTTTTAGATTAGTAATACATTTTAGCCGATCTGATAATTGGAATGATTCAATTTGTTTTTTTGTGCGGGGATGCATAGGCCAAATAATTGTATAATTGTACTTTAATGCAATCTCCGAAATTGATTCAATTATACTAGTCAGCCTAGTCTTATCATCCGTATTTTCTGCTCTATGTACTGTCAGGAGGCAGTACATATCTTTCTGGATGTCTAAGATTTTTAATATCTCTGAACTACTATTCGCTATATCAACATTTTGATATAGCGCATCCACAACAGTATTTCCAGTTACAGAGATTTTAGATTCATTTATCCCTTCGAGTAATAAGTTTTCTTTAGCATTATTAGTAGGCGCAAAATGCAAACTAGCTATAACACCAGCGATTACTCTATTTACTTCTTCTGGCATGGTTCGATCGTAGCTTCTTAGGCCAGCTTCAATGTGTCCTACAGGAATATTTAGCTTTGATGCTACTAAGGCTCCCGCTAATACAGAATTTGTATCGCCCTGAACTAAAACTAATCCTGGTTTTTCTTTTATAAGAACATTCTCAATCCCAACTAACATCTTTGCTGTCTGTACTGCATGTGACCCAGAACCAACATGTAAGTTATAATTTACGGGCGGTAGTTGTAAATTAACCCAAAATACAGAGTCCATATTTTCAGAATAATGTTGACCAGTATGCAGGGTAAAGAATGGGACGCCCTGAGAGAGGCACTCTTTTATAACCGGTGCAATCTTAATGATTTCCGGTCTAGTTCCAAAAATAAAACAGATAGGAGCTAAGTTTTGTGCTTTCATATGTTAAATAGAATGAAATTAAGTCATTATTGAAACCTCTTCTGTACGTTCTGTTTTGTACCATGTATTTCTATTGGGATGAATAATGATGTTATAAACCGCCTGTATTCTAGGAATAGCTTGAATGAATATAAAAAACGGGGTAAACAGCAAAAGCCCTACCGACTGTGTAATTTTAACCCTCAATCCAATATCTGGGCTAATATATTGGGCTAATTTTCGAAACATAAAACCATACATATCTAATATAAAGATTGAAGCAATAAATAGCATTATGGAAAGATACCCAAAAAATGGATCAACGAAATTTGATATGCCTAATATCATTAAATATATCGATAAAATGGGCAACCCTATGTCAAGCAAGAATCGAAACTGTGAAAAAAATATTTTATTATACAAGGAAATCTTTTCAGAAGCTTTCAAAGAAGACTTGCTTATTTGTTTCACCAAGCTAAGGTGACCCCGCACCCATCGTTCTCTTTGCTTCCTATATATAGAAAAATTTGCTGGGGTTTGTTCAAGTTCTGGCGAATTCAACCAACTGCCCACAATTCCATAATTTGAGTAAAGCCGTAAAGCAAGTTCTGCATCTTCTACTAAGGCTGTTTGATCCCAACCACCAGCACTCTTTATAGCTACGGTATCTATGAAATAATTTGTACCTGCCAAAAATTGGAATGCGTTTTCCTTCAAAAGACTAGATGGTAACTCTGTTAAATGATGTAAAGCAAGCTCAAGAGCGGCAGCGATACCAACAATGGAAACTTTATCAAAATTATTAACTTGGAAAACTGGCCCTTGTAGGATTTTATAATTATGCTTCATTCGCTTGACAGCAACTTCTTTTAAAACATTTTGATGCAAACGACCATCTGCATCTAAGATACCAATCATGTCCAGCTTATTATTTTTTGAAGTTATATCGAAATCCTTTAAGGTCAGCGTTTGTAAACAATAATTAAGTGCCCTTCCTTTTGTTGACTTGCTAAATGTCTTTCGAGTATCGCCGAATATACCGCTATACCATTTTGGAACCTCAACAATTTTAATGTAATTTTCCCCATACTCTTTATTCAGAAATTCAGACGTATTTCTGGCAATATTTATAGTCATTTCAGGAACATTATCATCCCTTTCGCGCTCATCGACAATTACATAAATAGTTAATCTCTCTTTAGGATAATCTATTTTTGAAATATGTTTTAACGTATTTTCAATTACTTTCGCCTCATTTCTAGCGGGTATAAAGATACCTAATCTTGGAATCGCAACATTTAATGAGCGGGCGATTACTTCAATTTCACCGGCCGGTAAACTATAGTCATTAATCATTTTTAGATGTTTTTTTACTTTGTATATATTTTTTGAATGTATACAAATACCTAAAAAAAACAAACATGTAAGAGCATAAACAATAAATTCTCTATCCGTAAGATACTCAAAAAAAGACATAGCTGGGGAGATTCAATATTTTTAGTCAACGTATGCAACCTAAAAATTACTCGGCAACATTAACTTCCCTAATAGAGTAATCATCAAACTCAACGTCCATAAAATCAGTACGGATACCGCCATGCCCAGTATCGAAGAAGGGGTATCCCCCGTATTTCCTCCCCTCATCCACTGCTTCAGCAATGAGTTCCCAGTTACCATTTCTTTCTCGATCAATATACAGTTTGATATTTACTGAATCATCTCCGTTATCCGTCACCTCGGACTTAAGGCCAATCCATTGACCATGTGGCAACAGGTTTGGATTTTTTTCACGATCGTATTTCCCTGGATAAATTTGATTGTAGGCAAGTGTAAAGTATGTCCCTTCAATCTTTTTCTTTATTACTGCAAAGCCATCTACTCGAATACCCGCATAGTAAAGATTATTACTATCTTTATAGCGATTAAAGAAGAGAATGCCGTTCGAATCATTCCTATAACTACTCTCGCTCAAATTATCGGTTGATATACTAAATATTACCTGCTGAGTTAAGTTCTTCCATTCCCCTTTCGTAACTAGTCGAAATATATTTTGCGGATGAAACCCATTGTCAGTATCTCGTGGATTATTTTTATAATATAAACCCCTCCATTTATTTTCATTGTTTAGATTATCATGTATCGTCTTTGCTACTCCATTTTTTACCTCCATTATCCCTCCTGAACTCAGCCACCAATTGCTACTTTCGCTCTCATGTGATTTTCCGGCTTCATGTATATCTACTTCAATTTCAAATGAGTCGCTAAAAACATTTTGTGCATCATTCAAAACTACATCGTTTGAAATTATTTCATCTATAAATACTCCAACGGGAGAAACTATTGTATTTAAATTGTGATAATCTTTACCGAAGACAATCACAATGATAAATAGTGTAACAAGAATGATCGAAACTATATATTTATTCATCATCTTGATTCAACGGATAAAGACTCAACCACTACTCTACTTTTTCCAGTATTTTTATCCCAAACTTTTATTCCAACCATCCCCTTTTGATCCACTAACTTATCTTGATTTACTGATAATAACTTTTTACCATTCATCCAAAATGTTACTTTAGATTCTGTTAATGAAATTTTTGTCTTTAAAGATTTTACAAAGAAGCCATTGTCTTCTGGATTACTCAGATTACGTCTTTTTTCTTCGATAACTTTTGTTTTTCCATTTGTTATTTCCTCTACGCGAACGTAGTTATCGTTTATATTTATAGCTGCGTAGTTTTTTTCATCCTGATATCGATACACGAATACCACATTGCTTCCAGCCTCCCATATTAGTGAAAATAGCAAGTCAAAATTACTTTTCCACGATTCACTTCCTGGCAAGACAGCAAATGCGCCAGTCGCATCAAAAGGAGCCTGTATTAATAAGCCATTATTAGTTTGCTCTATGTCACCCCAATTTCTTTCCCAATTATCTCTAGAGCCTGAAGTCCAATTATAGGGGATCGGGAAGCTGGAAGGATTGCTTCTATTCTTTTGTGACACTATAGACTGAGCGTCCACTAAAACAGACTCCGAGCTATCAATTTCTCCCTTTCTAGCAGTAACGCTTTTTATATTAACTGTCGCTTTTCCAGATTCTTTGTCCCACACCTTGAAACCTACTTGGCCAGAGGTTCCGGGGTTAAGTTTTACTCCACTAGAAACATAGATGTACTTTCCAACTTTACAGGAAAATTCTTCATCTTTATTTTTTCCAATACTCACAGAAAAGGACTCTCTATTGAGCTCCTGTAATTTGTAATCAGATAATGTCTCTATTTCGCCGTCGGTGGTTCTTTGAAGCTTTATATAGGAATCACTAATCGTGCAAGAATAATTATTTGAACCATTAATAAAACTGGCTACCGTAAACGTTTCTCCAATTTTATTTGCTACTTCCACATCTAAAACGTAGTCCGTCCATAAGCTTGTGCCTTTTAAGGTAGTATAGGCGGTGGTTGACCCTGAAGACGCACCTACACTCAATAAATTCCCATTAAGATTGACATTTCCCCAGTTTTCTTTCCAACTTGACTCATTTATAGAGACTTTAAATGGAAGGCTTTTTGGTTTGGATTCATCAAAAAGATTAACTAATTGATCCCCTGATAGTGACGCGTCACCCTTTACTCTTTTAATTAATCCGTTACTACCTGGGTAGTTAAAAATATCTTGATCAGCATATGAGGCTTGATAAAAGATCTCATCGTAAACTTCTTGGGTCGTTTCTAAAATCTTACTCTTCCAATCTGGAAAATTACCATTATTCAAACCAAAATCATTAAACGGGAAGGCGTACCCCGAAATCTCGCCCTTGAATGATTGTTCCAACTCGCGTCTTGCATCCTTTAAATCTTGGGATATTCTCCTGCTAAATTCTTCGTCTGTTTCATTTCTTTGTTCATTAAAATTCCACATTTTGTTACTCATGAAAGCCCCTTTAGTTCCATTCGCATTAATGACTATATAGTCATGATCATTTTTACCATGTGATTGTACCTCCCATCGTCCGGTATTAGTTATCTGTTTTAGTTCGTCTTCAGAAAGATAGTATGTACTTTTACCATTATCAATGCCGAGTGAATGCCCGGTTATTACAAATAGTATCGCTTCATAGCTCAATGACCTCAATAATGGATCCGTTGGATAGAAACTATCTTTTCTAGCATCATCAAAAGTAAGAAGGAATACTTTTTCTGGCAAAGCATAGTTTCCGGCAATAAATTTCTTAAACTCTGAAAATGTTATTGTCTCCCAGCCATCTTTTTTTAATGCGATCATCTGCTCTCGAAAACGTGAGTATGACGTATTAACATACCTCACATTCTCATCTCCAGCTTCAAACTCATCATCACTTAAGATTCCATGATAAACAAGAACGGGCACCGCCACAGCAGCTGACGCGATAGCACTATCTCGATTTTGAACCAGGTCACGATTCTTAAATCCATCAATATAGGAATTAACATGATACCATTCAAAACTCTCTATTCGATATTTCATCGAATCATAAAGATAAAGCCCAGAAAAAAGTAGAGCCATTATAAAGAGTAACTCTCCAGCTTTTTGAAAATACGTTTTATTTGCAATAGTGAATGTCATATAGATTCATCGTGTTCCCCAGCGCGAATCCCTCATATTAAGTATGGCCCAGGGAAGTTGCCAAATTAAAACAGTGGCGTAGAAAACCGAAGATGCTACTCCGTAAACCCATTTTTTATCTCCAGTGTAAATATAATAGTAGAGACCATACACAATTGACATAAGCACAAGACCTAGGATGTAAAACCATGGTATAAGACCAGTAGCATAGGGATACCAAATTATAGCTCTAATCAATATGATTGGAGCAAGTAACGGAAGTAAAACACTCAGATAAAATGAAATACTCATTATAGGATTTTGTTTCCAAATATAACTAGTACCCGCAATCATACACTCTCTTACCCAAGACTTCTTCCATCGCATCTGTTGTTTCATGTATTTTTTTAATGTATCTGGAACTGCCGTATAAGCAATAGCCGTTGGTGAAAACATAGTTTTATAACCTTTCTTCAACAGGAAGTTCGTCAAACTACGATCATCACCGTAGGTACACAATACTCCCAAAAATGTCTGCTTCAACCAAGGATCGAGAATTTCAAGAAGATGCTTTCTTCGATAGGCAGAGCAACAACCCGAACAACATGTTACACAACCAAATAGTGCCTCTGCAGATTTATAAGCCTTAAAGGCAACGTAATATCGAACATCCTGCATTTTTGTCAGATAGTTCGTGTCCGCATTCGTCACAAACGCATGCCCAGCAACGGCAGCCACTTTCGGATTTATGAAATATTTTACTAATTCCTTAACAGTATTTTTTTCAACAAAACTATCCGAATCAATAAATACTAATATTTCTCTATTGGAAAGACGAATACACTCTGCCATTCCCTCTCGTTTTCCCTTATTCACTGCCCAATCAATTACAATGACTTTAACCCCTATTTTGGCAGCCTCCTCCTTTGCAATGAGCATTTCCTCTAAAGTATTGTCATCTGATCCATCATTTACGGCGATAATATCAAATTTATCCTTAGGATAATCCGACTCCGCAATACGGAGAATAGTTTCCCGTATAGCCCCCCCCTCATTCTTACTTGGTACTCCAAAAGACACTGTTGGCAAATAATCTTTGTCAAAAGCCTCTTCATGTGGGCGATAAATGTATGCTAAAGCAAATCGACTTAAAAGATAAAAAGATACTGCTATGCTATATACTGCAAAAAATATCCCATTTC
>CAZOAK010000034.1:0-6754 GCA_964577785.1 uncultured Candidatus Saccharibacteria bacterium
CCTTCGCCCAACAAAAAAGGCGCCTATTAAGGCGCTCTTGTTTTGTATTGGGCGGAGGAGGCGAGATTCGAACTCGCGGTACCTTGCGGCACTCCTGTTTTCAAGACAGGTGCACTAAACCACTATGCGACTCCTCCAATATCTGGCTATGTTAGCAGAAAAACCATGATTCTACAAATGAATGATATAATATTTTTATGAGATTATTAGGTATAGATTACGGTTCAAAGAGGGTGGGGCTGGCGACTGCAGACACAGAAAGTAATATGGCTTTTCCTAAGTCAGTTATTTTAAATGATAATAATTTAATAAAAAACATTAAGGAAATTTCTGATAAGGAAAAAATAGAAAAAATCGTTTTAGGAGAGAGTAAAAATTTGAATGGCAAAGATAATGAGATAAGTGAAGATATAAGGAAGTTCAAATTAGTATTAGAAGCTGAATTAGATAAAGAAGTTATATTGCAACCGGAATTTTATACAACATATCAAGCATCGAGAATTCAAGGGGATAGTGAAATGATAGATGCTTCGGCTGCGACAATTATTTTGCAGAGCTACTTGGATAAGTTTAAAAATTAATCAAGTATTCAATAATCAAGTTTCAAGAATAATAAAGTATGGATACAGAAATAAAAATAGATGAGAAAGTTGTAGAGATACCAGAGGTTAAAGCTACCTCAAAAATAACTTACGAGGATTTTAAGAAAGTAGAAATAACTTTAGGAAAGATTTTGAGCGCGGAAAAGATAGAAGGTTCAGAAAAACTTTTGAAGTTAATGGTGGATTTTAAGGAAGAATCGGGGCCAAGACAAATTCTTTCTGGGATCCAGAAATATTTTCCCGACGAGTCTGTGCTTGTGGGGCAGAAATGTATGTTTGTCACAAATTTAGAACCACGAAAAATGATGGGCATGGAAAGCAATGGAATGTTATTCGCTCTTGGAGGCAGTGACGTACCATTCTCGCTTATTACAGCAGGAGATGATGTACCGGAGGGAACGAGGGCGAATTAAATGAACAGAATTAAGTATTAAGAATTACGAATTATGAATAAATTCAAAATGCATGTCACAGATAATTTTCTGTTGAAAATTTCCGCGACCCCGACTCGCGCCGTCGCGCTCCGTCCCTGAATTGCTCCAAGTATTCGCAATTCAGCAACTCAGTCGCGGTGCTTTTTGGTTTTGAGCCCATTCTTAATTAATAATACGTAATTCCTAATTCTATCCAGAAATTTTATATGTTATAATTATTCAAATGATCAAAAAGATTTTTGAATTTTTCCCAACACCAAGATTTTTAAAATTTTCTTATGTAGGATTGGATATTGGTGGAGAATCATTACACTATACTGAGCTTATAAGTACGGGCGAAAGTTTTCGTCTTGGTAGATATGGCAAGAAAACTTTTGAAAAGGGTGATAGCATCATGACCAATGACAGTTTGAAAAATGCCTTAAGAGAAATAAAAAAAGAGGATAATATTTCATATGTAAAAGTATCGCTTCCAGAAGAAGAAACTTATCTTTTTACAACCGAGGTTGTCGGTGATGATGATCAGGAGATAAAAGATTATTTAGAATTTCATCTAGAGGAGAACGTTCCTGTTTTAGGATCAGATGCATTATTTGATTATTATATTTTACCCAAGAGTGAAGGTAAAAAGATAGCTGTTGTTTCTGTTGTTTCTAGGGAAGTTATTAACAGGTACAGTTCATTATTGGATGAATGTGGCATTACAGTAGTTTCTTTTATGGTTGAGTCAGGAGCTTTGTCTAGGTCGGTTGTTAAAAACGGGTATAAAGGCACACATATTTTGGTTTATTTATCACGTGAAAAAACAATGCTTGCAGTTGCAGAAGAAGGATTCGTGCAATTCAGTTCCACGTCTAGTTTCGGTGGTGCGCAACTAACTTCAGCAATACAAAAGCAGTTTGGAGTAGATGTTGATGAAGCGAGGAAGATTAAGTATAAGGAAAGTTTATTTAAGAATAATGCCGATGGGGAAGCTTACTCGTTTACTCTCGCTAATGCCATTTCTGTATTACGTGATGAAATTCAAAGAGTTTCGGCGTATTGGATGAAGTTACCACAAGGAACTAATTCTCCTATAGAAAAAATGATTCTCTGTGGCAAGGATGCTGCTATTCCTGGTTTTTCTGATTATTTATCATCATCACTTAAAATGCCAGTGGAAATATCAAATGTCTGGATGAACGTTTCTTACTACGATAATATTGTGCCGCCCATATCATTTGAAGATTCTTTATCGTATGCTACTTCAGTAGGGCTGGTTCTATCAACAAAAATATAAGATGTTTACATTATTACCTCAGCAACAAAAGAAAAAACTCTGGAAACTATACAGAATCCGTCTGGCAATAATTTTTTTGCTATTTGTAACCACGATGTCTCTGGTCAGTATAGGTTTTTTGTTTCCATCATATATATCATTGGCTTTCAATAAAGATGCGCTAAATATTGATACAAAAAATTTGGAATCTAAAATAGCAGAGAAAAACAACAAGGGATTGAATGAGACGTTGGATCAAATCAAGATTACTTTGTTATCGGTGAATCCTGACGAAACTAATATTTTGGAATCAATTCGGATAATTTTAGATAGAATGCCTCATGATATATCTGTGCAATCCTTAAATTACACCAGAGGGCAGGATGCGCCAAGCTCTATTGTAGTTAATGGAGTGGCTGGTGATAGAAATTCACTCATTATATTTACCAAACAGTTACAGAGCGAGCTTATGTTTGATAGTGTGAATTTGCCAGTTTCAAATTTAGCCAAACAATCCGAAACACCTTTTTCTTTAACAATACTCGGTAAATTTTAAAATGAAAGATAAAACAAATATTATATTAGCAATAGTAATTACGAGTACAATACTGGGTTCAGGGGTATATTTATTTTTGTATACAAAATTATTGAATAATGAATTAGAGGTATTGGCACTACACTCCAAATTAAATGAAGAGGAGAGGGAATTAAGCGATTTTGAAAAAAATGAAAAAAACCTGGACACAACCATTATAAAAAGTGATAAATTAAATATTCTTTTTGTGAAGCCTGACGCTGTTGTTGATTTCATACAGAAAGTAGAGAGTGTGTTTAAGGTGGCGGGCGTGTACGGTGAGGTCTCCTCAGTTTCAGAAGAGAAGTTTAGTACATCCAGTATTGGTGAGCAGGGGAGGCTTTTGGTTACTCTAAATGCAGGTGGGGATTGGAATGGGTTAATAAAACTTGTTGGTTTATTAGAGAGACTGCCATACAGATCAACAGTCCAAGGGTTAAATTTGATAAGCAATAAATCAGACAAAGTATCTGCGAATTCAAAAGATGTTGTGACTACAAAGGAATGGGGGCTAAAAGTCAGAATGCACGTATGGCTGACTCCTGTTAAAAATAATAATCCAGAAATGGAGACACAAATAAATGAAGAATAAAATAAATTTTAAAATTCTTTTCAGAAGGGTCAAAAATTTACTTAAAAATATTGGAAGTGATGCCGATAAAGACTGGGTGATAATATTATCTTTCTTCTTTATAATGTTTTTTGTATCAATCGCTTTTCATATCAATTTATTCTTAAATATCAAGAATGGGTTAAATGAAAAAGACGGTAGTGTTTTAACACAAAAACAAGCCGTTGATTCAGGGGTGTTGGATGAAATAATAGGTAAATATGATAAGAGGGCAGACGAGTATAAAAAAATAGAAGAGAACCCACTCCTGTTGGTTGACCCAAGCTAGAAATTGTGTTAATTTCTACTAGTATTTATATACGCCCCTGTAGTTAAATGGATATAACTGCGTGAGCTTGGGTCGGGGCCCAAGCGCAAGACCGGAGCACGACGGTGCGAGGTATGGTCGAAAGATTTTTCAACAGAAAAATACTTTTGACATTCTAAGCCGTCTAGAGGATTTAAGATAAATAAAATATGCTCCTGTAGTTCAATGGATAGAACTGCGGACTTCTAAGCCGTCAATGTTGGTTCGATTCCAACCAGGAGCACAAAAATACAAAAAACCATAAGATGTATCTTATGGTTTTTTGTATTTTTGTGCTCCTGGGCGAGTGTTGCGTTTGTGTATAGAAATCGCTATCCTCGCTCATTTTTTTATTTCATATATAATTATTTACATATGAAAAACACACAAAGTGGATTTATAGGAGTAGCATTAATGATATTAATTGCAGTCGTGGCAATAGGTGGAGGAGCATATGTTTACACACACAAGCAAAGTTCAGAAATTTTCCTAGATCAAGAAGCGTCTGTTGAAAACTCTAATAAGCCGGAAAATAGAGTGACCGATGAAAAAAAAGACTCATCCCCAGTTGTACCCCCTCCAGTAATAGTAACTACAAAAGTAGCGGTAAATAGTAAACCTGAAACAGTTTCTGCGTTTACAGGTCAGAATTGTGGAGATATTTTAGACAAACACTTACTTGCTGAAGTTGATAAAAGAACTGCTCAAGAAACAAAAGCGCTTGAATGTTTAAGTCGGGCAATTTTGGATTGCTCATTAACTTCTTTATCAGTTACAGGAGATGGTGCCAGTATGTATCAAATTTTTGGAAAAAAAGGAGATAACTGTGTTATTGGTTCTACGGCGGCAGGTAAAGGTCAAAAATGTGGAGTCCCGATTAAGTTAATTAACAGTCTTCAAAAATATTCAATTGAAAAAAAAGAATCTATTGAAAATATAATTATTCCTATAACTTTTGCAATGGCATTTAAAGGAGGGGAGGATATTAGTACGGGAGAAAAATTTACACTTGCTTGTCAGGAGTATTAAAATATTACCCATTAGCTATTTTAAGTAATATGCCTAAATCAGTAAAACTAATCTATTTTTTTGTTTCATTTCTATTTTTCTTACAAGGACTTCAGGTTATAAATATCCTTCCTGTAAAACCAGTTGCTGACTTCTTAGGTTTAAATAGTGACCCTCTATCAATCTTCGTTGCAGCGTTTTATGCAGTATTCTTCGTGTTTGCAGCATCTGCGGTCGTCGAGATTTTTTACTCTATTGGATTTAAGAGAGATGGTGGAATTTTAAATCAGAAAAGGATTTTTGCACACGGTTTCATCGCTTTTTTAACCATTTGGGTGACTTTTTTCTCTTATGGAATACTGGCAGCTTTTGGGGTAGTCCCTAAACTCGTGGTTCCCGAGCAATTTTTAAGCTTCTTTCTGTGTTGGTATATTCTTTTTGATGCACCTTTCATCTTTTTATTTCTAAAGAAAAAGACTGGTCAAAATAATATTGTTGCGAACGGAAGTAGTGTTATGGACTTACAAAGGGTAACTTGGTGGAGTCATATTACTAATCTCAACAGGGTAGATGAGTTTGTGGGTAAAAAGGGAGAGGTTGTTTTTAAACAAGGTATAGGAAGTAGCATCCTCTCTTTCGTTTTTTGTTTTTTGTATATTGTAATAGTTTCTCCAATACTTTATATAATGGGAGCAGCACTATTTCTCAATCTAAACGTTGACCCTCCTTCATTGACGATGTTTACAAAAGTTGTTGCAAGCTTTTTTTTCTTTGGTCCACTCATAATTATTTTTATGTCTTTAGGTATGGTTTTGAGTAAGCGAATGGTTCTTTATAAAAATTGTATTTGTCTTCCTTTGGCAACTCTTTCAGATAAACCTCTATTTACCATGCTCTTACCGAAATCATCTGCTTTGCTAGGTTTTGAAGATGTTGCTTCATATTGTATTAAAAAGAAGAAGTATAAAAAATCAGACGAATTTTATATCTCAGCAATTAATCTTACGATGAACAATGGTGATTATTATGTATTTGAGCCATCTGTGTCTCTTTCTTTTGAACAAATCTTAATCAATACTATTGGTGAAGAAAAAAGAGTTAAATAATATAATTTACTCATGAACTCCAAATCTCTCAACCTCACCCCTCGCGAACTCTCACTCCTTCGCCGCCTTAACACCCCAATCAAAATCCAGAATTTTCTTGATGATATCCCAATTAATTTTGAACAAAATGGAGAAACGAACATGTCTCCAAGAATGGTATTGAAAAGAAATACCGCCCACTGTTTTGAAGGGGCGCTGCTTGGAGCTTTGGCACTTTCTTTACATGGATTTCCACCACTCATAATGGATTTGAAGGCACAATATCCAGATGTGGATCATGTTATTGCACCATATAAAATAAACGGATATTGGGGAGCGATATCAAAAACTAATCATGCGACAATTCGTTTCCGTGATCCTGTATATAAAACAATTCGGGAACTTGCCATGTCGTATTTCCACGAATGGTTTATGGATAAAAACGGCAAGAAAACTCTGCGGAGTTTCTCAAATCCATATGATATGAGGAAATATAAAAAAGATTGGGTAACAGAAGAAAAAGATTTATGGGATCTTGTAGATATTTTGGATGAAGTACCACATTATAAAGTGGCTCCAAATAAGAATTTAAAATATTTAAGAATAGCAGACAGTGTTGAAAGAAGTGCTGGCAAGATTACGGAATGGGGGAGAGATGGGAAGAGAAATAAGCTATCTTGAATAAACCATATTTTCTGATATAGTATTGAAGTTATAAGGGCGATTAGCTCAGTTGGTAGAGCAATTCATTTACACTGAAAAGGTCACAGGTTCGAGTCCTGTATCGCCCACAAAACTTAATCCGCCGAAAGGCGGATTTTTGTTTTGTAAGGCGATAGAAAGTGCTAAATGCACTTTCGGCAGGACTCGAAGCCC
>CAZOAK010000035.1:0-6586 GCA_964577785.1 uncultured Candidatus Saccharibacteria bacterium
TGTTTTGTAAGGCGATAGAAAGTGCTAAATGCACTTTCGGCAGGACTCGAAGCCCCGATGAGCATTTTTTCAAATTTGTAATCAAATGAAGAAAATATCCATCGGGGGTACTGACCCTGTAAGGGTCGAGATTCCCGTAGCGCATTCGAAAGTCGGACTTAGCGGAAATTTTTGAACACAAAATTATCTGTGACCGAGTCCTGTATCTCTCATAATTTCCCCAACGCACCAAACAGTGTTATAATACTCTTTATGTTAACCGCCTCAATACTCACAATCCTCGGTCTTGCACTATTTGAGATTATTTCAAGTGCCGACAATGCTATTGTTAATGCGGAAGTTTTGCAGACAATGTCTGCTAAGGCTCGGAAGTGGTTTTTGTTTTGGGGAATACTATTTGCAGTATTTATAATCCGAGGGCTTCTGCCTTGGATAATTATTTGGGCGTCCAACCCAACGCTAGGATTCTTTGGAGCGTTTACCGCCACTTTCTCTAGTGATCCTTTGGTTGCAGAATCAATACACAGGTCAGCACCAATACTTATGGCGGGGGGAGGAATATTTTTGGTATTTCTATTTTTTCATTGGCTATTTCTTGAAAAGAAAACTTACGGGCTTATTGGTGAAGAATTTTTCCACAGACAAGGAGTGTGGTTTTTTGCTGTTGTTTCAACAATACTTGCGGTTGTTGTTTGGGCAGCGCTTAAGGTAAATCCTATGATGGCTTTTGGCGCTGTGATTGGTTCAACAGCATTCTTTATAACCCACGGGTTTAAGGAGAATGCAGAAAAAGCAGAAAAAGAATTGGTCTCGGGTCATTCTGGTAAATCAGATTTGAGTAAAATTTTATATTTAGAAGTTATTGACGCAACATTTTCTATCGATGGAGTTCTGGGGGCATTTGCTTTTACAATGTCAGTACCACTTATCCTTATTGGTAACGGTATTGGTGCTATAGTTTTGCGCCAGCTTACAATTTCGAATGTTGATACAGTTAAGAAATATATTTTCTTAAAGAACGGTGCAATGTATTCTGTATTCTTTCTAGGATTAATCATGATACTTCACGCTTTCCATATTGATCTACCAGAATGGGTATCTCCAGTAATAACATTCGCAACCGTAGGATACTTCTTCTTAAAGTCTCATTACCATTTGAAGAATGGTAATAATAACTAGTTTATGAAAGACATCGAGATTCTTTTTGAGGATGATGATATCCTCGCTATATTTAAGCCATCAGGTATTTCTGTACATCCAGATTCTAAAGTTAATGTCGATAAAGAAAAAACAATATCTGATTGGGTGCTAAAAAAATATCCAAAAACTAAGGATGTGGGTGAGCCAACTATTTTAACTAATGGTGAATCAATACAAAGACCGGGTATTGTTCACAGGTTGGACAAGGATACTTCTGGGGTACTCCTCATTGCCAAAACTAAAGAAGGTTATTACCATTTGAAAAAACAATTTAAAAATAGAGAAATTAAAAAAACTTATCACGCATTTCTATATGGTAAGTTTCGAGATGAAAGGGGGATGATAGATAGACCTATTGGGAGGAGTGTGGGAGGTGTTCGTAAATGGGCGACAGGCAATAAAGCTCGAGGTGAATTGAGAGATGCTGTTACTCGCTTTAAAATTATCAAAAATCAAACGCCAGCATCTTTTGCTGAAGTCTGGCCACTAACAGGGCGAACTCATCAAATCAGAGTTCATATGCAGGCGGTAGGTCATCCTGTGGTTGCAGATCCTTTGTATGCAAATACTCGAGAATCGCTTCTCGGATTTAAGAGATTGGCTCTCCATGCCTCAAGAGTAGTGTTTAATGATCTAGAAGGGAGAAATATAGAAGTTAAGGCGCCATTTCCAGAGGATTTTCAGAAGGCGATGGGGGAATTAGGGGTTGCGAGTTTGTAAGTTGGCTAGCTCATAAGCTGGTAAGGTTGGGATTTAAAATAATTAATGAATTAAATTCCCTTACAAACTAACCAGCTTGCTACCTAACCACCTGAATTTAAGCCATTGCAATGGCTTAAATTCTATGATAAAGTCTCCTAATCAAGTTAAGATAATTTATATATGAAAGCGACAGCAAAGACATCAAATGTAAACATAGAAGAACGAAAAACACAGGATATTCGTCCTGGGGATATTGTACGTGTACACCAGAAAATTCAGGAAAAAGGCAAAACTCGTATCCAGATATTTGAAGGTATGGTATTAGCACGAAAGCACGGTACAGAAGCGGGCGGAACTATTACAGTTCGCCGTGTAGCTAATGGATATGGTGTAGAAAAGATCTACCCACTGTATTCTCCTTTGATTGAAAAATTTGAAGTAATGAGACGAGCAAAGGTTCGTAGAGCAAAGCTATATCATGTTCGAGACAAAGCACAGAAAGAACTTTCTAAGAGAATGAAAGCTGAGATGATGAGAAAGGATGAAGAAGTTGTTGCTGTGTCCGCAGAAGAGCATAACGAGCCCTCAAATTAAAGGCTCGTCTTTGCTATTTTCTTAAAATTTCAAAATAATAAAAACGAGTCCTTAATTCAGGGGCTCGTTTTTTGTTGGGTAAATGCTCATCAAAAAAGTTCTTAATTAAATAGAAAGTAATACTATGAAAATCATACAACCAAACTTTGCAAAACGTGGTGGGGTAATTCCTGTCATTGTTCAGGATGTAAATTCACGAGATATACTCATGCTAGCATATACCAATGAGAAATGTTTCATGGAGACTATTAAAACTGGTGATGCTATATATTTTTCAACTTCCAGAAAATGTCGTTGGAAAAAGGGTGAGACGACTGGTAATACCCAAAAAGTCCGGAGAATATTGGTAGATTGTGATGGTGACGCTCTAATTTATTTTGTGGAGCAGAATGGTTCTGGGGCTTGTCACACACATGCTTATAGTTGTTTTTTTAGGACTATAGGTGGTAACACTTGGTATGCTGGGGCGAAAGTTGGTAAAAAAGATATATTACCATTCGTTTCTGTCTCTCGTGTAAAAATTGGTTGGGCCTTTGTAGACCAATCTTCTATTTAGATTATTTAAGCGTTCCGTATTTTATGGGACGCTTAATTTTTATAAAGAATTTGCGTTATTCTCTTAGAGATTCTTTCAAAATATTTAAAGAATACTAAACAAATAATTGCGCATGTAATGTTAAATATAAAATGAGCATTTACTATTTGTTGTATTTCATTGTCACTAATTAATCTTAGGAGTTTTACAAAAGGGTATAAGAGCGGGGTGAATATTATTACTCCCAGAATGTTAAAGATAACATGTGATATGGCCACTTTTTTTGCCTCAAAGCTAGCTGATGTACTCGCAACAATTGCTGTGAGAGGAGAACCTATTGCAGATCCGAGCATAAATCCAATGGCAATAGGAAGTGAGATGAGTCCACTGCCAGCCAATATGAGTGTGAGTGCTGTGAATACGGAGCTCGATTGCATTATTGCTGTGATAACAATTCCTACGAGTATTGCTTTGTAAGGGTCTGTCATAGAGTGGAGGAAATTTTGTAAATCCACATTGTCTTTGAGCGGTGAGACGATATTTGAAATTATAAATAGTGTGAGGAATGTTAACCCAAAATAAAATATTGCTTTGCCGTATTTTCTAAATCTAGAATGAGTATGTCCAATAATAAATCCACATATAACGATGATGGGGGCAATATATGTCATATTAAGTGCTACGAGCTGAGCGGTAATTGTGGTCCCAATGTTTGCTCCTATAACTACTCCTAGCGCGTTAATAGACTCCATTACTCCAGCATTAACAAGTCCAACCAATATAACCGATGTTGCCGTTGATGATTGGAGAATTGCTGTAATAAATGCACCACTCAAGGCTCCTTTAACTGGATGGTTGGTAAAATTGTGAAGTAGTGATTTAAGTCTCTCTCCAGCCACCATTTGTATCTGGTGTCCGAATTTCTGAACTGCAAAAAGAAAAATAATTACTAATGCGAGAACTGTGCTTATGATTGTTGCGATTGACATTCATATATTGTATCAGAAAAATGAAACATTGAAATTATTTGGTTTTTTAAGTAGTATTGCCATATTGCGCGGGTGGCGAAATTGGTAGACGCACTACCTTGAGGTGGTAGCGCCCGTAAGGGCATGGAAGTTCGAGTCTTCTCTCGCGCACAACAAAATCCCTTATTGGGATTTTTTGTGTGGGAAGAAAGTTCTGGGAGAACTTTCGAGAGAAGACTTGAAGCCTGATTGAGCAGATTTTATAAGTTTACGAAATAAAATCTCCCATTGGGGTACTGCTCCTGTAAGGAGATAGATCTTCTCTCGCGCACAAACTTGTGACCACATACATATCCCAACTTATGTTAAACTTATTCATATGAAGAAATTTTACTTTATATTGTTTTTGCTTATTACCTTGGCATTCCTGGCAGGGTTTTTTTGGCATGGACAAACTCAAAAATTAAGAGAAGTTGAATTTGATATTGAAAGTTTAAGTTACGGTGGGGACAATGATAATTATAAAATTGAATCTAAATATCCAGTTCTGAAGAATGGTATTTCAAAAAAAGCGACAGACAAAATAAATGCTGAAGTTAAAAAGTTTGTTTCTGATTCAGTTATCGAAACAAAAGATGAATTTGATGCTTTTGTTCATGATATTGATGTGACAGGATCTTCTGCAAAACCTCAATTTTTAAATGAGTTTACAATTAAAAGTGATTTTAATAAATTGCCTTTTATAAATATTATTTTTGAAACATATTATTATGCTGGGGGTGCCCACGGTATTACTGTAGTCTTACCATTAGTGTTTGACGTCCAAACAGGGAATAAGTTACTTTTGCACGATGTATTTATAGGTGAGTATTTAAAATTGCTGTCCAATCTATCATTGGAAATTCTGAAGGAAAAGGATCCGGAAAATAATCTATATTCATTTGCAGATGAGGGTACATTACCTGAGGCAGATAATTTTAAGTTTTTTGCTCTAGAGGAAGACGGGGTCCATATATTTTTTCAAGATTACCAAGTGGGTCCATATGTGATTGGTCACCCAGAAATAGTAATTCCTTATGAAAAACTAAATGGTGTTTTGAGACCGGAATTTAAGGATCTTATTAATGATTTAAATAAAAAATAATGTTGACTGAACTAACAAATAAAAAAATTGTGTTAATAACTGGAGGCAGTGATGGGTTAGGCAAGGCACTGGCTACTATTCTCAAGGATACGTATAAGGTGATAATTTTAAGTTATCATGAGGAAAAGCTTAAAAAAGTTGCAGAAGAATTAGGTGTTGATTATGTTCTGGCTGATATAAGTAAATATGATGAGGTAGAAAAAGCGATTCAGATAGTCATTGATAAATATCAAAAAATAGATTGTTTGGTAAACAATGCGGGGGTATGGATAGATGGTCAATTGGATGAAGTTAGCCCAGAAGATATTAAAAGAATTATTGATACAAATACCACTGGTACAATGTTTGTGACTCGGGCTACTTTACCTTTCATGAAAAAAGAAAAAACTGGCAAAATTATTAATGTGATTTCTCAGGGAGGATTAATCGCAAAAGAAGATAGGTCCGTGTACTATGCTTCAAAATGGGCATTAACTGGGTTTACTAAATGTTTACAAATAGATTTGGAATCATTTAATATTAATGTGTCTGGATTTTATCCAGGATTTATGAATACTAATCTTTTTGACACAAACGGATCCACGAGAGATGTAACTGGTGCAATGGATCCTAATGATGTTGCTAAGACTTTGAAATTTATTGTTGACTTACCAAATCACATGACTGTTACGGAGCTAGGAATTAATCATTTATAAAATTATGTCATTGTTTACAGGAAAAGGGGATAATGGGACTACAAAAACTTTTGGTTGTGACCAACGGATTTCTAAAAGTTCATCTATTGCTGAAGCGCTAGGAACGCTTGATGAGGTTAATTCGTTTTTAGGGTTAGTAAAAGTAAGGTCATTTGAAAAAGGATTTCAATTCAATGATCAGAAATTTGGTGACATAGTGCATTCTATTCAACAAAATCTTTTTATTGTTCAAGCAGAGGTCGCGGGGGCAGACAAACAAATTGAGGAATCTAAAGTGAAAGAAGCTGAAGAAATAATAAATGGAATAGAGAAGGAATTACCGCCAATAAAAACTTTCTTCATCTCAGGTGGGACAGAACTCGCGGCAACATTTGATGTTTGTCGGACACTGTCTCGTAGGGCAGAGAGGAGAGTGGTGGGAGTTAATGATGAGGGACTTCGACCTGTTGGTGCCTTCACTCTAGCGTATCTCAATCGTCTCTCATCCCTACTTTATGCACTCGCAAGATATTCTAATCATCTCGGGGGAATTACTGAAGAGGCCCCAAGCTATAAATAGTAGAACTGTTCATTCGCAAAATTTCGTTGTCTTTTCTCGACATGATTCTCCGGAGTACAACTAGTACACCTGCGAATCCCGCGTCGACAGTAGTTGATACCCGAGAGCGGTACAAAAATACTTAGAAATTTTGCGAATCATTCAGCTCTACAGATACTAGATTTATATCGGTTTTTCTGGTATAAATTG
>CAZOAK010000036.1:0-6083 GCA_964577785.1 uncultured Candidatus Saccharibacteria bacterium
TCCTATTGACGATGGTTGTTTGTACACCATTATCTCCCTAGAAAGGAGGTGATTCGAGGGTGATAGCTAAATTATAGCGCCATTTTTCCACCAATCAGCAAAATCATCAAGTTTTCTTTTTTGTTCTTCTTCGGTCTCAATCTCATTTATCATGAAATCGCTCTTACCTATCGTATTTAAAGATGCCCCTAAATGAAAGAATTTTTCGTCATCAATAATCAGATATCTGTCATGTGATGCGGTATTAATCCTAGCAAGTGCGTTACCACCGCTCTTCACATAAGCATTATATAGTCTTTCAAAAAGAGTCCCTGTGTTTCCCTTTCCGTGGGTCAATAGATAAATACTGACTCCTCCATCAATCCCATCAACTAAGTCGAAAATAACGTCATCCAGATACGCATCTATGACAACGACTTTCTTGTTTGCGCCCTTCAGTATCTTTCGTAGATATATCAAAGCCTGGAATCCCTCGGCTTTACTGAAAGTAATCTCTTTCGATGACGTAGATTGAAGAATTTTTTCAAGTATCTCCTGCAAAGAATCAATCTTACTGCTTTGTTTTGGAACTGGCGACCCAGGTCGAGGAATCTTTCGCCAATGCAAGTTCGCATCTCCCTGATACCAGTTATGAAATAATTTATACTCCCTTGAATCCTTGTCTACCGAAAGTGTCTCCTGAGCAGAATCCTTTATCTCACAAAATTTATCCTCAATGGCAGTAGCAGTTTCTACACCATCCTCCATGCTCAATTTGAACTTTTTGATTCCCAAAAGAAGGCTCTCCAGTTTTTCCTTTTGATTGTTATCCATATAATCCGCTTTAATCTTGATTAGAGTCTAATCCCTCGCCGTTTGGCGCATAAAATTTCACTACTGTCTATTTTCAATCATATTTTCCATCCTGGCTCAAAAATGACCTTCGTGATTCCATATACGCCCTGTGCTCTTTCCTGAGTTCTTCGAGACTATCAATCGGAATTATGTTGAACTGACTAAATATGTCAGAAAATTCTTTTAGGATAGTACTGTAAGCCAAAAGAGTATAGTTCAGATAACGTATCATCCAGGCATCCAGATTATCTACTTCCGTATCAAAAAACCCGAAAAGAAGTTTGTCTCCCTCTCGTTTCATCCGATGTATACCTGTAAGAATATTTGGATGACTAAACGTTGAGAACATCCGGTAAAATTCCGCTAATTCTTTTTTATACTGACAGTTTCTAAATTTATCTTTCTTAAACATCCTCCTGAACGCTTCAACATCTTCCTTATTTTCATTGTCATTTTCACCTTTGCACCATATTTCACTATAAGAATCAGGGTTTTCTTTGATAATGGTCGCTTGAGCAACGGCTTCGATTGAGTTCCTACTTATAATGCAAGGCTCCTTAAAATGTCCTCTCAGAAGGTTTAGAAAAGAAAAAATCAGATTATGATGGCAAAGCTGGAACAATTCAATAATAACAGTATACTCATCTGTAACTTTTTTTCCTGGAGTTGAGAATAAAGCTTCGAGTCTTACGAAAAAAGACACTTCTTCTTTAAAGTGTTCCAATCCAGCCTGCAGATTCTTATCCTCTGCGTCACTAAAAACCATCAAATCTGTTATTTCTTCATTCATACAATTTCCAGAAGCCGTTTGGGCAATCTCTTATGATTTCATTGTAGGTCAAAAATTAGTAGTTCCTGTCTAAATCATTATTAAAAACGAAATCGAAATTAGCTAAAGTCTGATTATTTATTGCATCACCCGTCTCAAAATCCGCTAACACGTTCTTAAGTGTCATTTCAATATTATGGCCCTCCTTTGGCTTTATAAAAGTCCTTGTTACATAGGCATTACCAAAGGGATGTCTTTGGGGGTGAACAACACTGGTATTGAGTTTCACGCTAAAATTCTTATTCATATATTCAAGAATAAGATTATGCAGAACTTCAACATAATTTTTACCCGAAAAAATCTCGTCTATATATTCACCATGCGTCAGTTTGTGCCTAAGTCCTCTTAGTCCATAAATTTCATTGAATAAGTCATTCCCTAAAATAGCTTTCATGTTTACCTTATTGTACGTTTCATATTCTTTGCCTTCTGCATCAATTTTCACTTCTTTCCCAGCCAACGATTCTAAAGCTGCAAACATGAGTAACAATTTGGCTGTATACCCTGTCGTGTTATAGCAATCATTCATATACCAGAAAAATTCATCATTCTCTAAATTTAGATTATCAAAATTTTCCTTCTCCTCCTCCATAAACATAAGCCCTGGCGCACCTCGATTCGTAGTGCGATAGATAAACGCTGTCTTATCAACATTTTCATTGATTTTATACACCAGAAAAGATTCGCTGGTATAGTCCATGTAGCATTGGCTAATGAAGGCAATTTTTGGAACAATCTTACTTAGTCTCTTCCTGAAGTTCAATACTGCTCCGTGATAATTCTCGGCTTCTTCTTGATATTCAGCAATCCAAGCGTTACCTATACAACCTTCAGCAAGATTAAAGTCCCACTGTGAGAATTGCATCCCATCAATAATCATCGGCACAGAAACACCTTCTGCTAAAATACTCAAATCGGAAATGGTATTTATTTTTTGTTGAATAATATAGTGATTCATATCCTATTTGGAGTCTTTCATTTTTTCTTCAATTCTTGATACACGAAACACTTCTACTCGCTCATTTGAAATTTGCGCCATGGCTAATTCTTGCTTTCTACTAGTAATAATAAATCGTTCCTTTTGACCAATTCTGGCTTAGCCTTATAAATATCATCAATAAACATCTTTACAGATATCTGACTATTGCTTTTATGCTTATCATATATCCTGATAATATCTTTCTCAATCAACACATCGAGTAGCACGACAAGACTTATGAGAAATTTGTCTTTATAATCGTACGACTGAATATCGAAGTTATTTACTAATTCTTCCTTCAATAAAAACTTAAGGTATGTGTCGCACTTTTCAAGAAATGTCTTATACTCTATCTTTTCTAACATTTCATCTCTAGATAAGAAATTGTAGCATTTCCCATAGTAGCACGTTCCCTCGCCATATCTTATATAAGGGAGAGCTAACAATTCTTTATACAATTTACTTTTTCTTTGCTTTTGATATTCCAAGACATCGTATAAGAAGTCAACGAGGACTTTTGCTGAATTGACCACGACCTTAGCATGATGTTTTAATGGTTTTATTTCTCTACTATGACCATCGCTCATTTTATTCCTGATTGCTGCAATTCCATTAATCACAGCAGTAAGACCAGTGGTTATAGCTCTAAAAGACTCATCTATATCCTTCCTAGTTGTTAAGTTAAGCATCACCTTAACCTTGTTATAGTCATCTACTAAATCCCCTTTCGTTTTCATCTCCTCGCCAGTTATCTGCTTATAGATATCTCGTGCGATAACATCTTCAACTAATGACCTAGCATTTGTAATGGCTCCATCATAGTCTTTCTCGTTGATTTTTCTTTCACACTTTTCTATCTGCTCTAGTATAAATTTCCTCCCAATTTTATCTTTATTCTCTACCTTCACATCAAAATCACCTCCCTTAATGTAGCCAAATACTGGTCTCCCTGATATGTGTTTTTCAACAATTATTTTGTAACCATCTAACTGCAAATTTGTATTCAAAATATCCAAGATTTTGTCTAATTCTTTTTTGTCACTTCTAACTACTGGATGCAACATTTCACAAACAAATTTAAGAAATGTTTCATCCTCACCCCCCATTATATTCAGACGGCTATCATTAAATACCCAATCGTCGTCCCAATCGTCATTCATCACCCTGTGTCTATAGACATCCCCCTCCATATCTTCATGTCGAGGGTCAAAACTCGGTAATTCTTTCAGATTGTATATTCTTTTCAGAAAATCATCTTCGTCAAGCTTCCCATACCAACTAATTTCACTCAATTTGAGCGAATCAATGATTTCTTTTTTTGTAATCTCAGTTATACTCATCTTGATGTTTCTTGAATATACTTCTTAATCTGAGCTGATATCAAATTCACTTGCTCTCCATTCAAGGTATCTTCCTCTTTTTGTAAGAAAGACAGAAACGCTTTTTCATTTAAAACCCAAACATCTGTGCCTGCCTGACGTGATTCAACAAACCAACCAGGGTAGACTACAACTGGTTTAACATTTATTTTTATACCAGTTGATTCAAAAATGAAGTATTCAAGCCAGCGTGCTTGTGCTTTTGCTTGGAATATAGGATTTCTGTCGGGAACAAGCCCATCAATTTTTATAGTACTGCCATTGTATTCAACCTTTCGTACTCCGCCTGCTTTGCTTCTGGTTTTCGTTTCTACGGTAAATACTCCAGTAGACCCGATAATTATATGGTCAATATTAAATACGCCGTCAATATCAACCAAATCATGAAACACTTTATATCCTGATTCCCTCAATTGTTCCAGACTCTGACCTACAATTTTTTCTCCATCACGTCCTAATCTAATGTTTTTTATATGTTTCAAAGCCTCCTTGATTCTGACCGCATAGTACCCAACTGCGACCAGCGCAATAAAAGTCCAAAGCAGAGGATTCGGTGGTGTATTGAAAATTTGCCTTGACCATTCCATTCCTGCGATAAAGACAAGAAATATCCCTGTGATGATATATGGATACACATCATCATAAAGAATATCTTGAATTTTTTCATCCAAAGATTGACCAGGATTACGTAATGGTCTGTTTTTTAGCGGAGAATACTTATTCATAAAAAATAATTAGGCTCTTCTGACTTCTCCAAGTTCTAGTCTATAGTATATATCCCCACATTACTTCAACTTCACTCTGTACATCTCATTTGTGTCTTTCTTACCAATCTGTATTCCGTAATTCATCGCATCCGCAGGAATCCTAAAAACTATAAATCCTGTCTCAGGGATGCTTGGCTGGAGACTTCTCATTTCCAAATAATTATCGATATTACCTATAGAACTAAAGGCATCAAATTTTCGCCCTTGGCCATCAATCAGCTTAAAATCATCCTCGTCAAACGTATACCCCTCGCTGGTAATATTGGTCGCCGTCATGTTCAATACCACAAACTTCGTATTTTCGCTGGCCGTAGTTTCACCATAGCTCCTCTTAATAACTTGCCTTTCCTCTGCCGTATCCACTTTGAATTTCATCGTAGCTAACTCTACCTCATCACCGATAGCCTTATCGATAACGACTTCCTCAACTGGGTTGTCCGCCTTCGCTGGAGCATCATCTGCCGTCAGAGAATTTGGACTAATCTTTTTGAAATCATCCAGATTAATACCGACAATCTGCCAGTACCGTTCTGGTGTTTGAACCATATCCAGACGTATCTCTTCGTTCTGTGCGTTGAGGAGGGTAACTTTGGCCGATTTCCCCTCTTGAAGAATCTGTTTTACCTTAACCAATTCAAGTGTTCCGTATTTATTATCCTTGTCTTCTGAAATTTCTTCTATACTTTTATCAAGACCACTTTTCATTTGTTCCTTCAACCCAGGCAACATTGCCTGGAACATCCCTTTCCCAATTCCTCCAAAGGGATTGTTGTCCTTTTTCATTTCATCATCATACTTCTTAGTCGCTGTTTCTATAAGACCATTCGTCACTCTATCGATATCAACGTATTTGTTGAAAGTTAGGCTGTCGTGATTTTTGATAGCTTTCTTCACCAGATACAGAGAGTATTTCGGCGTCCCTTTCATGTAGTAAAAAACAGCACCGCATACCAGCGTCAGAACAATGACGCCTATAATCAATTTCTTCATCATACGTTTTTTGCTAATGGTTACGCCTGCCTATCTCTGACTATTCTAGCACCATTTTATCCGTAGAAACTAGTCGATTCTACGGATTAGCCCTAATTATTACCCTGGATACTCGGTAATAAAGCAGTTAAGAACGCTTTCATAGCCGACTCGATACCAGTTCTGTTTATGGCCTCTCTGGAATCAGTTTGTCTTACAAAACCTATATGTGTCTTATTATCGACTTCAAAAGTAAACTCAACGTCTTCATATGGCCTGGTTAATACGACCCCATTCGATTTATACCCCTCATTAAACGCATACTG
>CAZOAK010000036.1:6093-6465 GCA_964577785.1 uncultured Candidatus Saccharibacteria bacterium
TCTCTAGTTTGAAATTCGTAATCTCGGGATGAACCGTAATCTCAATCCGATATACCCCACTATCTGAATTATATGTGTAGAATAAATCACTCATTACTTCATTCTCGTCTGTCAGCTTAAATCCTGTGACACTACGGTACGGGGCGCTTACTTTAATCTTCTTTATTGCAGTATCTTGGTCTTCTGCACTCACAGGTGAAGTATTTTGATACACATCGATAGTGTATTTCCGGTCACGACTACCAAGGTCTATATAAAAGGTACCAGGACCGACTGAAAATGTTCTCTCATCAGAAAAATCTCCAGAACTTCCTGGGCTATGAAATATTTGCTGTCGTTGACCTCCAACTTGATTTAACCACGCATCGCATA
>CAZOAK010000037.1:0-5565 GCA_964577785.1 uncultured Candidatus Saccharibacteria bacterium
ACCTCCCTCAGTTTCTTCCCCGCAATTTCCTTCGCTCTTTCCCCACCTTCTTTTATAACCTGTTTTATGTAATCCGTATCTTCTGCTATTAGTTTTCTTTTATCGCGAAGTGGTTTTACAAAAGCTTTTATATCCTCAATCAATTTTTCTTTTAAGACCTTGTATTGACCTTTATTTTCTTCATAAATATTTTTCAACTCATCTTCACTTCTAAATAATTTATGAATTGCGTACACATTGGTTGGAATATCACTTCCAGAATCTGTAACAATAGACATACAGAGTTTTTCTATTTCATCGTCTTCAGCAAATAGTGGAATGTAATTATTATAACTTTTACTCATCTTTCTGCCATCAATACCAGGAACTATCGCAACATTATCTATGATTAATTCTTTTGGAAGTTTGAATGTCTCACCAAAAATATGGTTGAATTTTAGTGCAATATCTCTAGTGTATTCTATATGTTGCTTTTGGTCCTGTCCCACTGGTACAACGTCAGTACCGTAGAGTAAAATGTCTGCCGCCATAAGCACTGGGTAATTAAATGTTCCAACACTTGTTTCTTTATCTTTAGCCTCTGCATCTTTAAAGGCATGCGCCCGCATAAGAAACGGCATTGTTATAATAGTATCGAATATCCAAGCGAGTTCAGTATGCTCTGACACACATGATTGTTTAAAAATTATCACTTTTTTAGGATCAAGCCCGATAGCCAACAAATCTATAACCATGTTTGAAGTTAGATCCCTCATTTCCTCAGCACTTTGAATAAAGTTAAGGGCATGGTAATCAGCAGCCATTATTACAGAATCATGCTCATTAGCGAGCTCCACCCACTGCTTCATAGCCCCAAAATAGTTGCCAATATGTGGCTTCCCGGTTGGCTTAATTCCAGATAGTAATCTTTTCTTTGACATAGATTATATAATAGCAGATTAGCTTAGAGCTGTCAGGTGTTAGGTTTCGGCTTTCTAAAGCTTAGGAGCTTAGTGCTTGGAAGCTTAGAAGGGAAATACAAATTACCGCGCCCTTGGGCGCGGTAATTTGATTAAAATCTTTTAAGCTACTAAGCTTCTTTCCTTCTAAGCTTGAATTTATTCTCCAAGCTCTGCATTAACCTCTTTGATCTTAGCCTCTAATTTTTTATTTATCTCATTAGCAGTTTTGTGTAGCGAATCTAATTCAATCACAAATGTAGAACCTTTATCCTTACCTTCTGACTCTGCCCAAATTCTACCCCTATGTGCCTCAATCATTTTTTTAGCAACATACAGACCAAGTCCAGTACCTGATATATTTGTTTTTGATGCATCTGGTGCACGAGTAAATCTCTCAAACAATTTTGGTAATACCTTCGCATCAATACCTACTCCAGTATCCTTGACCGATATTAATATTTTATCCTTATCATTTCTTGAGAGTGATAAGACAATCGTTCCGTGTGGAGTATATTTTATAGAGTTATCAATTATATTTGAAATAACCTGCTTCAACTTACCCTCATCTCCATGAACAAAATAATCCTCACCATCTTCAACGTTGGATGTTAGCTCTAGGTTCGCTATCTTGATACTCGGTTGAAGTTCAGCCACAATCTCGGTTACAAGTGGCTTCAAATCAAAATCAGTAAAATCATATTTCATTCTACCCTGATCCATTCTAGATACATCAAGATAATCCCCCACCAATACCACAAGAGATTGAGTAGATTTATACATTGTTTCCATCGCTTCCTTGAGTAAATCAGGCATATTACCGAAATCACCTTCTAGTACCATAGAAGCATAACCCTTAATAGCAGTCAGGGGTCCACGAAGTTGGTGTGAGGCTAGAGAGATAAACTCAGTCTTCTGCTCATCCATTTCCTTCAAATGCTCATTCGCCTCAAGCAAATCTCTGTTAAGCTTTTCGATTCGGACTCTGTCCTCATTTTCTTTCTTAATACTTTTGCCAAGCACATACACGATGAATATAGAAATAAGTAATGTAATTGTGTTGAGTACGGAATCCGTAACTCCGTTCAAGAAGAAATATTCAGAAGCAACAAGAGGTACAAGTATCCACGCGAGCATTTGTTGATTAAAGAATTTGAGTTCAAAAATATCGTACTGATTAATGGCTATCACCATAAAGACAATGAACACTGGCAATACGAACATCCCATAAAGCTGTATCTCATATATATAAGTCACACTAGAGATATATCCAGTCGCAGAGAATGTAGCGAGAAATGCAAGCATTGAAAAAGTCACCAAAAGAAAACTCTTTTTTGTAACTACAACCCATTTCTTTTTCCATTCAATCCACCCAATTAATATGATTGCCAGTATCACACCTATTTCAATAACAAATCGGTAATATGTTAAATATGTATTTTCTATTGATTCACATTGAGTATGATCGAATCCTAAAATACTTTGTCCGGATAGGGTCAAATACAGTGGATAAATCGTAAGTCCTGTTAGTAGCAATTTATATTTATTCGAAATATCCCTGCCATTAATGAATACAAAATAAAAATACAAGGCACCAATGAACATACATATATCTAAGTAGTCCAGAATTGACCAGAAGGTATTTACAATAAAATAATTACTGAGACTCCATAATATCCAATCACCAAAAAGCCAAATACTTATATATGTGACAAAAATAAAAAAAGATAAATTTAATATCTTCCTATTTTTAGATAAAATATAAATACCCATCGCGAGCAATATTCCAATAGGTAGCAAATGGGAATAATTAGCTAACTGATTATGAAAAGGATCACTCTCTATAAAAAACTTGCAGGCGTTCAATATCATGACTAATTTAATTTAATATTATATTTATCTTCTATTATATCCCTAATGTTAAAAAAGTAGTAATGCCAAAAATCTGCATCATCATCCTCAGTTGGTTCAAATGGAACAATAAGAGGTTTGTACCCAGTACTTTTCCAAATATTTACAAAAGAGTGATACACAACTTTTGTTATAAAATCCTTCTCCTTACCCTTGAAAATAAAATTTTCTAGACAAAAACCAGATTTTACTGATAAATAAAATATAAATTTATAAATTTCAAAGGCATTAGTATGTGATGATATTTTTGTTACATCAAATTCACTTCTCTCTAAAAAATGGTATTTTTCATTGAATATCTCCTTATGAAAACTCATAAGATCATTTCCCGCTACCGTTTTTATTTCATTCATCCTTTTACTTTCCACACCATCAAAATTAATAATTTTTTTAAAATCCACTTTCATTCCCCCACCCTTACCGTAACCACTAAAGAAACCTAGTTTACCTAAAAAGTATTTAGATCTGCTGAGGCATGAAAAAATATCACTCTCATAATTAAGCATTATTGGATGGATTCCCATAAAATCACAAGTATCTATCATTCTTGATACCTCAAGATTTGGTGTTATATCCCTATGAATAAAACCTAAAATTTTATCTTTTGAAATATTCTCCAATTCCAGACTATCTGGATATAAATCCGAAATTCTAAAATTAGATTCGGAGCGTCTCAATTCTATCTCCTTTAAAGCGTCCTCGGGTTTAGTATAAAAAAAATTTTGCAGTATATTTTTATCTTCCAAATCCTCGCATTTTGTATCTTTGTATAACAAATTAATCTCCCTGTCATTCACGAGCCCCTCAAAAAACTCCGCATCTTTAGTAGACGCTTCATCCCCCACGTTTCCCACTAGATCTGTATCACTCATATAGGTAATATAGTAGCATTTTATAAAAAGGTATGAAATGCAGTTATATATAAAAAGACCCGACCTTACGGTACGGGTCAAACATTTACCTGCATTGAGTCGAACGCAAATCTTATATTGAGTCCATTCGTCCTGAGCTTACTTGAGACCTTTTCAAGATCATCATGACTCATTCCATCATGTTCTTCAATATGAGTTAGTATTACCTCTTTTGCCTGTAACTTAGTTGCAATCTTTAAAGTATCATCAAATGTGGCTTCCTCAACCAACACTGGGTGATTCTTACCCATCCTCCGGCGACCAGTAAGAGGATTAAATTCCGCAACTCCCATTGGCAAAATAGCAAGATCAGCACCAAGCATATCTTCTGGCGGATTCCATCCAAACATGTCATCCATAATAATTATCACGCGTTTGTTTTTCTCTGTAATAAGAAAACCGTACACGTAACTCTCAGCAAGGCGAAATGGATGAATTTTCATTCCTTGAAATACAAGAGTATCATGATCAACAATTGTTACCAATCGTACCATTCCTTGTTGTTCCAAGTCTGCCAATTGTTGCCAAGTTCCAAGATGTTTTTTGAAATCTATGGCGACTTGCTCAGGAATGTAAATGGGGGTTGTCCGGTGCTGAGGATACACATGCCCAAAGTCATAATTTAGACTCCACCAGACCCTACGACCCATTACATGGTCACCGTGCCAGTGAGAATAAATACACCCCCCAATCTTATCAATCCCTGAGCGATTTAACTGATCCTTTGACTCCTCAGGTGTATCAATAAGAATGTTTGGGCCGTGTATAAATACACTTGGTCCGGTGCGACTATAGGGAATACCTTTGACCCGCGCTTGTGTGCAAATACGACAGTGACAGCTAGGGCGAGGAATCGTAAAAGACCCTCCTGATCCAAGAATTTCTATTTTCATTGTAATTCTCCTCTGGTTAAATGTGAAAGTACGTTGTTATTGCTGATATACTACCAGGAAATCTATAGAAATCAAAAGAAAATAACCAAATTCTTTGTAAGGGTTTTGGTTGAATTTACCTATTAACTTTCTCTTGCTTTCATCATATTTTGCTATTATACTCATCATATTATATAAACCTATGTCCAATAAACAAAAAAACGTCTTAAAGTACAGCGGCTCAATAATTGAAACTCGAAAGATATTAAAGGCAAATTACCATATCAATCCCATAAAAATATCGCAAATCAAAAGTGGTATTATTAACACTTCTTTTGTGATTAATTGTGGTGATAATAAATACGTTTTTAGGGTATATCAGTTGAACAATCGGAGTTTAAGTAATATCAAAAAAGAACTTCTTCTTTGCGAAAAATTAAATGATGCAGGACTGCCTATACCACTTGTTTATATAGATTGCAAAAATAACAAAATTACCAACTTCAGGTTTGGCAATAAACTTTGGCACGCTGCCCTATTTGAACATTTACCGGGCAGACATTTAAAACATACTGACAAATCTTTAGTCGGAGATGTATCCAAAATTCATGCAAGAATGCATCTATTATTACAAAATCAGATTTCTAACCAAGCAAACAATTTTGTACCCCAACTTATAAGGCTAATTAATTCAGAATCTGTTATATCCAATGAAAAACTTAAGGTAAAAAACAAATCAGTCATTTTTGATAAGTTACACATTATCAAAAGACAAGTTATTGATGAGTTAAAAAATAACAAACAATTGATTGCTACTTTACCAAATGGATACTGTCATTTAGACTATGATAGCTCAAATATCCTCACTGACTCTAAGATTGTCTCTGGAATTATTGATTTTGATGATATGGTTATAGCCCCTTTTATTGCAGA
>CAZOAK010000038.1:0-5336 GCA_964577785.1 uncultured Candidatus Saccharibacteria bacterium
TTGATTTTCATTGCATTTCACTTCTAAGCCCTGAGCTTCTTCGCTTCTAAGCTATCTTCCCTCTACTTCTTCGCTACCTTTGGCTTCTCAAACGGGACTCCTAAAAGCTCTAGAAATGCTTTTGTTTCTTCTTTTTTCTTTGATGTTGTTACTACTGTGAATGCAAAACTGAATACGTCCTTGATATCTTCATCTGCTACTTCTGGGAAAATATTGTGCTCCTTGATACCGAAAGTAACGTTACCCATTGCATCAATAGAATTACTCTTTAGCCCTCTAAAGTCTTTAGTACGAGGAAGCGCTACGTGAATAAGCTTATCCAAAAACGCGAACATTCTATCCCCTCTTAGAGTCACTTGAAAACCAATATTGTCTCCTTGTCTAACTTTGAATGTAGCAATTGATTTCTTTGCTGATCTATTTGCAGATTTCTGTCCAGCAATCTTTGAGAGTCTTTCACCTATGAATTCTTTTCTTTTCTTGTCTGTAACCTTACCTACTCCAGTAGATAGAACAACCTTAACAAGCTTCGGTGCCTGCATCACGTTTTTATACCCAAATTTATCTTTGAGAGTTTTGTATGATTCTTTTTGTATTTCTTTTATTGCTTTCATGATTTGAATGTAGTATGTAGACCGCTTCGCTAGTAGAAGGTAGTTAACGCATTTCCTACTTTCCACTTTCCACGTTCTACTTTCTATTAAATTTCCTTCCCACCTTTCTTTGCAACCCTCACTTTATCATCACCTTTTATTTTAAATCCTACTCTACTCTTTTTGCCAGAAACTGCAATAGAAACGTTAGAAATATGTATTGGCATTGCCTTCTCGATAACCTGACCCTTTCCAGCATCCTTTCTAGATTTCTGATGTTTCTTTACCACATTAACTCCTTGAACAAGAACCAAGTCCTTTTTAGGGAATACTTTTTCCACAGAACCAGTTTTACCTTTATCCTTGCCTGTGATTACTATTATATTGTCTCCTTTTTTAATTTTCATATTTTTTCTTTACAAGTTAAACCTAAACTATTTCTGGTGCTAGAGAAGCAATTTTCTGGTAACCCAATTCTGCAATCTCTCGTGGGATTGGACCGAAAACACGTCCTGCAAGTGGTTCCATTTTATCTTTCTCTAAAATAACTACCGCGTTCTCATCAAATCTGATATATGAACCATCTTTTCTTCGAAGCGGTTTCTTCTGACGGACCACAACAGCCTGTAACACATCCTTCTTCTTTACAGATTTTCTTGGCTCTGCTTTTTGAACAGATAAAATCACTATCTCGCCTATCTCAGCGTATCTCTTTTTTGTTGCTCCGATAATCTTAAAAACTCTACCAATTTTGGCACCAGAGTTGTCAGCTATTTGAACTATTGATCTTGGTTGTATCATTTTTTTGTTGATTTAAGATTTAAGATATATGATTTAAGAATTATTCGTAAATCCTAAATCATAAATCCTAACTCTATCTTATGCTATTACTTTGAAGTGCTTATCTTTTGATATTGGATTGCATTCTTCGATTGTTGCCTTATCTCCAATCTTTTTTGTATTACCTTTATCATCCGCCTTATACTTCTTACTTCTTTGAATGAATTTCTCATACTTTGGAACCTTTACATATCTCTGAACAACAACAACACAAGTATCCTTCATCTTATCAGATGTTACGACTCCTGTTAGCTGTCTCTTCTTTGATTGTACTTGTTCTTCTTTTTTCATTTTGTTATTTATTTGTATTTTATATTTATGCTCTTGCGTTCATTTCTGTAAGAATTCTTGCAATGTCTTTCTTGACAGAACTCTGCTCTTTTACATTCTTACTTTTAGTTCCAACATTTGATTTTAACAATCTTAAAGCATCCCTCTTGGCATGAAGATCTTTTTCTAACTCATCTATTTTTTTTTCTTTTAACTCTTTTGCCATTGATATTTTGTTATATTACTTGTTTTTGACGTTTTGTCTATTATTTACCGAAATTAGTGTGATGCACGCGCTATAGTCTTGCCAATAAGAGGAAGCTTTGTACTAGCCTTTCGCAAGGCTTCTACAGCCACAGCATCAGTAACACCATCAACTTCAAAAATAACTCTTCCTGGCTCTACATCAACCAAATAACCCTGCAAATCTCCCTTTCCCTTACCCATGGGAGTTTCAGCAGCTTTTTGTGTATATGGTCTGTCAGGAAAAACTCTAGTCCAAACTCTACCAGTCTTGCCTAAAGTTCTAGCGATAACCTTACGAGCAGCTTCAAGTTGATTACTCTTTACGTGAGCAAAAGTCATAGCCTTAAGTCCGTGAGAACCAAAAGAAAGCGTAGTACCTCGAGTTGCGTTACGTCGCTTTGTCTCGTTCTGTCTATTCTTCTGCCATTTTCTAAATTTTACTTTTTTTGGGAATAACATAAATTTGATTTATTTATTGAAAACTTCACCCTTATATATCCAAACTTTAACACCCAAATCTCCCTGAGGAATGGTTGCTCTAATTGTTCCATAATCAATATCTGCTCTTAGAGTCTGAAGTGGGATTCTACCCTTCTTTAGAGTCTCAGAACGCGCCATATCTGCTCCACCAAGTCGTCCACCGATATATATTTTGATACCCTGAACTTCACGGTTTGCCATAACTTTTTCAATCATTTGTTTCATCACTCTTCTGAATGGAACTCGTTTTTCTAGTCCTTCAGCAATCATCTCAGCAACAATAGGTGCTGAAGATTCTGGAGAACGAACTTCCTCTATATCAAGTTTGAAATCCTCAGGCATTGAGATTTTCTGTTTTTTTAGAACTTTTATGATATCGTTTCGAAGCTTTACTGATCCTTCACCACTTCTTCCGATAAGCATTCCTGGACGTCCAGTTTTTATAACTATACGTGTAGTTTTTGAACCGCGCTCTATTTCAACACCACCAATGAACATACCCTTCAATCTCTTATGTAGGTAGTCTCGAATTAAAATATCAGCACGTAGGTTATCACGATATTTACCATGTAGAGCAAACCACTTACTTTTCCAGTCGCGAATTATACCTAGTCTATGTGAATATGGGTGTACTGTGTGTGACATATAATTAGCTTTGAGCTTCTAGCTTTTTGCTTTTAGCTTTAGGTTTCTTAATAATTTTTGTTTCTTCTGTTTTTACTGCTGATCTTTTAGTTTTTTTTGATTCAGATTTTATTTCTTTTACACCTAAAACAATAGCAAGATGACTTGTTCTCTTGTTTATACGAGCACCTGAACCACGAGCTCTTGGCATCATTCTCTTCATTGTAACACCCTGATTAACTGACACCTCCTTTACAAAGAGATCTTCGGCTTTCAAGGAATCATTATTCACTGCATTAGCAACAGCACTCTTTAGAAGTTTAGCAAAAATTGGTCCAGCTCTTTTATCAGCAAACTGAAGATTGTTCAACGCTTCAACAATTTTTTTACCGCGAATAAGGTCAGCTAATAGTCTTACTTTTCTTGGAGATTGTCTGTATGTTTGAAGTGTTGCTTTCATAAAAATTATTTCTTAGCTGGAGCTTTAGTATCGGCTGGTTTTGAAGCTTTAGCAGCTGTAATTTCAGCAGCCTTTTTAGCAGTATCAATTTCTTTTTGCATCTTACCTCCGTGACGTACGAATTTACGTGTTGGTGAAAACTCTCCGAGTCTGTGTCCCACCATATCTTCTGTTGCAAAAACTTCTGTGTGAACCTTTCCATTATGAACACCGAAAGTAAATCCTACCATCTCAGGAGTTATTTGACTTCGTCTTGACCAAGTTTTAATAACGCCAGTTTCCCCTGGTCTTTTGCCTTCTATTTTCTTTAGAAGATAAGCTTCTACGAATGGTCCTTTTTTTAGTGATCGTGTCATTTTGTTTGGTTTGTATCAAAAATAGCTCCTAAGGAGCATGTCCATAGATATTAGCAAAATATGGGAGAATGTCAAATTCATCCGCACACTAAGTCTATCATTATTACTCCTGTGTTTTTGACCATAAAACGATATGTTTAATAGGTGTCATAAATTAACAATATTGGGGTATTCAAATAAGCCATACAAACACGATGATAAACTGGGTGTGCAGATATAAAAAGTCTCCGAAGAGACTGAGTGTCTTCGGAGATAGGATTCGGCCTATCCGGGTACTGGCCACACAACCTTGCGCTTCCGCATCACAACAAAGGTGTAGTCTGGATTCTTGCAGTTGTCCCCAAGTTTTTTTGCTCTGGCGATGGCCTCCTTGAGAAAACAATGTCCTGGGATGAGCTTTCTGGCGCATCCATTGATACGAAAGACGTGATGATTTGCCTTTGGGTGTTTTGGATCGATTTTAACAGGCTTACCCCAATTCTCTTTTCTCCTCCTATGCTTCTTTTTCTTAAGCATTTTTGGTTCCTCCAATGAACAGTAACACCTGCAATCCGGTGCCGATTTAAAAACACATATCAACTCTATATTACAAAATATAAATAATTTGTCTATGTAAAAATGCACCGCGCCTTAAGGCGCGGTGGATTTATTTTTGATTTTTAACTTTTATTCAATGGCTCTAAAAAAGCTATAACACTGCTTATTCCATCCATGAAATGTTGGAGTTCTTCAGCATTAACATATGCAAGCTGAGAGGTCGAATCTCGCTTCATTTCTCCTATCAAATTGTGCACTTGTGCAGTCCCTGGAATAACTCTGATATAAGAAGAGCTCTCTGGATCAGTAAACGCCCCATTACCTGACTTAGAACGTATTTCGGTGTAATATTTTTCTAAGCCATCCATAAGATCTATTATATAACTTTGATACTCAAGATCATTTCTACCCCTATGATTTAAGTATTTATTGAGCGTAAGCTCGACATTATCACTATATGATTTATAAAAACTTCTTATTACCTCAACAGTATTCAATCCTTCCTTTTTTCCATCAATATTATCATTTACTGTATTATCTAAAGATTCTTGAGATACCATATTTTTACTCTAATTATTAACACTAAATATATCTTTGCTCACGCTTTCTACCTCGTTATATCTAAGGAGGTTAAACCTCATTCAAGACCTATTCCATAAGTCCTATGAGTTAGCTTAAGCAAGCCAATCAGCGAGATCTGGCCTCCTTTCTTTCAGTTTCTTGTCGCCATCATTTGCATCTCCCATAGCAAAAGTTCCTACTTCATTTGCATACATGACTCTCTTTTTACCTTCAACTATCATTGGGATCAGACCATCTGGAGCATCAATCTCATCATCCTTTATATTCTCAACCCATCGATCATAGTCGCCTTGTGTTTCAAACTCAAACATTGGTTTTACTTCTTCTGCAGGTGTTTCGAATGACATA
>CAZOAK010000039.1:0-5292 GCA_964577785.1 uncultured Candidatus Saccharibacteria bacterium
TCTGAATATTCCAATTTTATTCGTCTCAGTTTTTATTTTATCCTTAACTTTTGGAGGTTTTAGGATGAATAGTGTCTTGAATAATAACGGTGACTTACCATTAAGTGTTTTTGAAGATCAAAATGTAACTATTATAGGTAAAGTAGTTGAAATAAATAGCAAAAATATTTTAGTAAATGTTTTAGGTGTTGTTTTTGATAGTAAACTTCAAAACATTCCTGTTGAAAAAATACTAATAAGCAATATTGTTGGAGTTTTTGATTATAACGATACTTTGGTTATTAAAGGAAAGTTAGAATTACCCAAGAACATTCAGAATGAAACAGGGAGAGACTTTGACTATGTTTCGTATCTAAAAAGACAAGGGGTTCGTCACGTTATCTCTTTTGGAGATGTGGTGGAGCAGAGAAAAAGTGATGAAATAACTCTGAGAACCCTTTTATATAAACTAAAAAATAAGTTTACGGAAAATATTGAAAGTCTTATCTCAGAACCTGAGAGTGCTCTGGCAACAGGGGTCACAATTGCTGGTAAAGGCGCGTTACCTAAAGATGTCCAAGATGATTTCGTTCGCGCAGGGATCATTCACATTGTTGTTTTGTCTGGATATAATATCGCGCTTGTCATACGGGCTATGATGTATTGTTTTCAATTTTTGAGTAGAAGACTTCGAATTGTTTTAGCAGGTGTAGGAATAGTTTTGTTTGTGATAATGACTGGTGGGGGAGCTCCAGTTGTGCGTTCGGCTATAATGGCAGCGATAACTTTACTCGGGTTATTATCTTATAAAACTATTTCACAAAATCGTGCGCTACTCGGAGCAGGATTTATTATGATACTTATTAATCCCTATGTCTTAATTTACGATGCATCCTTTGCTCTAAGTGTGTTAGCGACTTTCGCTATTATTAATGGTGTAGATATTGTAAAGAAAAATTTGAGCATGGTTACTGAAAAACTTCAGATTAGACAGGTTCTTGCAGAAACACTGGCAACACAAATATTTGTTCTACCTTACATACTCTATCAAATAGGGAATCTATCAATAGTGGCTCCACTTTCAAATATTATTGTACTGCCTCTCATTCCTTTCATTATGATATTTACCTTTATTGTCGGAATCGTTGCCTTCATACCGTTTATTTCTTTGCCATTTGCAGGAGTTTTAATAATACTTAGCACAGTTGTGATTGGTGTAGCACATCTCCTTGCTTCAATTCCTTACTCATCATTTGAGATAAATTATTTTCCATTTTGGCTTATGGCTATCTTATATTTATTTTATTTCGCAGTTTTGTATTGGTTTAATAAAAAGATGGAGAGAGTTGTCAGTACGGACGTACCGTACTAATGGAGCTTAGAAGGGAAGAAGCTTAGTAGCTTAGAAGCTTCAACGACCGAGCCTAAAGGCGCGGTCGTTGAATTATTTTCAAGTATTTATCTACTTCTAAGCTTTTAAGCTCGACTTTATTTCCTATGAGCAAAGCGAATTAAGAAATAAGAAGTACTCTTGTAGTGCTAAGCTCCTAAGCTGACTTTGCTCTGTCAAATCTCGCGCCAGCCACTTCTTGATTTGTGGCCATTAGATAACTTTCAACGTATTGTTTTTTATCAGCTGGAATATAATCTATAAGATATGAGTGTTCCCACATATCAATCCCGTAAATAAATGCGAGACCATTTAGGTGTCCAAGATGTTGCTCATCTACCCAAGAGTTTATAAGTTTATCATTTACTTTGTCATACCAGAGAACTGCCCATCCAATACCTCGAGTCATGCAGAGCGATTTAAATTCATTTAACCAGTTTTCTACACTGCCGAAATCTTTAATCATTTGTTCGTTTAATGGATGATTCATAAGTGTTTTTTGGCCACCCTCTAGTTGTTCAAAATAGTATTCGTGATTTCTCATACCATTAAATTCAAATGAGAATCTTCTATACAATTCACTTACTACATAGGGTGCAAAAGCATCTTCTTTCTCGTAACCTCTGTATTCAGGAATTTTTTCTAAAATTAGATTTGTGTGCTTTACGTATCCGGCATAAAGCTTTAAGTGCTCCTCTATAGTTTTTTTGGATATTCCATTTATATCTGGAATATTGAATTGTCTTGGTGTGTATGACATATAATTTGATTAATTTTAATTTGACGAGTAATCAATTCCGACGGCCGTCGAGATTGATTACTTTTACTATTAGCTCTAGCGATAGATAGTATATCATTTTGAGGTACACTGCGTCATAATTATGATATGTTAAGGTTTCGTAACAGAATAGCCCTTATCTCACTACTATTTCTCGTATTTATTTCCATTTCTCTTTACTATTTAAATCTTTCATCTTCTCACAAAGGGTTTTTATTTATTTCTTTTTTAAATATTGGCCAAGGAGACGCTATCTTTATTCAAGCCCCTAATGGCAAACAAATAATGGTTGATAGTGGACCAGATAAAATAGTTCTTAGAGAATTGGGGAAGATAATGCCAATGTTCGATCGGACCATAGATGCAATACTCATTACAAATCCCGACAAAGATCATATTGGTGGATTCATTCCTATAATGCAAAGGTATAAGGTGGATTACATTATTGAGCCAGGGACTATTTCTAAAACCGATACATACGAGACGGTAGAAAATCTGGCCAAGGAAAAGGGGATACAAGAAATTTACGCGCGTAGGGATATGAACATAATGTTAGACGAGAATAATAAAGTTTACTTACGTATATTATTTCCTGACAGAAATGTAGAAAAACTTACAACAAATGATGGATCAATTATTATGAAACTTGTATATGGCAAAACCTCAGTACTTCTAGAAGGAGATGCTCCGCAAAATATTGAGAGATATTTATTATCTTTAAACAAGGGTGAATTGGATAGTGATATTCTAAAAATAGGTCACCATGGCTCGCGGACCTCTACAGATATAGATTATGTGAAAGCTGTGTCTCCAGATTATGCTGTTATATCTTTGGGAGAAGATAATAGTTATGGACATCCTCACAAGGAAACTATTAATACATTGAGTAGTTTGAATATTCCAATTTTACGCACTGATCTTGATGGAAGAATTAGTTTTGTTTCGGATGGGGTAGTATGGAAGAGGAAATAAAAAAAGCCGTACATTGCTGTGCAATGTACGGCTACGATCATAGATAGAAGATCACGGTTTTGGACAGAGCTTACCACAAGCGCTTCCTGCAAAGCGATTGGAGATTGCGTCACCATTCAAAAACAGTTTCAGCACATTGCTTTTGGGGTGTGAACAAATCGCTGGTGTGCTGAGAACGCCGTAATTTGCATCCTCTCCGTCAGCCGAAACCAGTGTGCCTGGCACTCTCATGATGAGATCGCTCTCGATAAAGCGTTTTGGACTGACGATTGTCAGGATCAGTGCCTCACGGATACCAAGCGGGAATTCTCTGGTCAAGTTTTGCTTACCGATCATGACATGGCGTGCGTACGCCGTGGGGTAACCAATGTGGTTCGGATACTCCTTTACACCAGGATGGTGTGGGTCAACCCCTGAGTAGGCCTCGATGATGAAGAAGTCTCCAGCATCCCACTCATGCCATGCTCGGTCGAGCGAAGAGGATGTGATTGGGACGGTGGTTGTACCTTCTCCGAAAATGCGGCTATCGCATTCGGAAAAGATGCCTTTTCTGGGCCAAAAATTTCTCATGATTGACCACAGTGCTGCAGATTCTGTGTGAGGGTTGCTTGAGATAAATCCCAATCGCGGGACTACCAAATGGACTCCTGTGTCCATATTAGTGGATTTGCCGAGGCAGTCTGGGTTCAGTTTCGGATCGATTCCGCGCAGGGTTGTAACCTGGGCATCGACCGAAGGTAGGGTGAATGCTTTCATAGTGTGTTGTGGTTCTGGCTTGTTTCGTTTTCTCTTATCTAAGTTGTATAGACAGGAGTTTTTTGTGCTTAATAAATAAAAACAAAAAACTCCTGTCTATAATTTGTAAATGTACTAAAAACTATTGTATTTATACGCTTTTAAAAAATAAAGTCAAAATGCACCGCGACAAAGCCGCGGTGCATTTTTCTTTTGAAAGCTCTAAGCTGTAACCTGGAAGCTCCCTAATTGATTCCCGTAAACAACTTAAATATCCAAGAAACTATTGGATCTAAAATAAATGAAAATCCAAAGATAAAAATAATTACAAACAAAAGCATGTTCTTTTCTATATATTCCTTTATATATCTTAAATTGTATGGCAAAAGTCCTGTAAAAACCTTAAATCCATCGAGAGGGGGGATTGGCATCATGTTAAATACTCCGAGTGTGACGTTTACAATTATGATTAGTAATGCTAATTGTCCGCTTGCTGATGCTGTTGCTTCACCCAGATTTCTAAAATATATAGAAAAAATAAAGGCAATAAGAAAGTTTGATATTGGACCGGCAATAGCTACGATTAGCTCACCATACTTATTTTTTATATTATATGGATTATATGGAACTGGCTTGGCCCAACCAAATACGATACCCCCAAGTGAGTAGGTGAGTATTGGTACCAGTATTGAGCCGAATATTTCTAGATGTTTCAGGGGGTTAAGCGTCAGTCTCCCAGCATATTTGGCTGTAGGGTCACCGAGAAAGTATGCTACATACCCGTGAGATAGCTCGTGAAATACAATAGATACTATGATTATGGCAATTTGAAAATAAAAGTTGATTTCCATATGAGTATGTGCTATTGTATCCCATACAAACAAATTATGAAAGTCTGTCCAATAACCAAAAAATCATCACAGATGGGAGGGAGATACTCAAACCGCACACGTGCGACGCAGTTTAACCCTTGCGGTAAAATTCGTAAATTTGCCAACTTCCAGAAAAAGAAGATATTCATTCCTGAACTACAAAAGACAGTGTCTGTTGTATTATCTGCTCGTGGTATCAAAACTATCAACAAAAATGGTGCTTTCAAAACTCTAAAGAAAGCCGGAATTATTTAATATTTAAATCTATATATGCCAACAATTAGTCAATTAGTTAAAAGAAATAGAAAGCACAAGCAAGCTAAGCCGAAGGCTGTAGCTTTGAGAAAGAGTTTTAATGTTCTTGAGAACAGACCTGTATACTTTAACTCGCCATTCAAAAAGGGTGTATGTACAAAGGTGACAACAAAGACTCCAAAGAAACCTAACTCAGCTGTTCGTAAAATTGCCAGAGTACGTCTTTCAAACGGAATGGAAGTTACTGCTTATATTCCAGGTGAAGGTCACAACTTGCAAGAGCACTCAGTGGTTATGCTACGAGGTGGTAA
>CAZOAK010000040.1:0-1638 GCA_964577785.1 uncultured Candidatus Saccharibacteria bacterium
AAACTAATCGCCCATTTGTTGAATACTACCAAAAAATTATGTTTTTTGCTACTCAAAATAAAACCCCACAATTGTGGGGTTTTATTTTAGATCTTTACTTCTTTGCTTCTTTAAAAGCAATATGCTTTCGAAGTTTTTTAGAGTATTTTTTAAGTTCTATCTTTCTTGGAACACCCTTTTTGTTCTTCCGAGTATAGTACACCTCTCCCGTCTCTTTATTTTTGATTATTAACAGATTATCTTGTGACATATATGTATTTATTTAATGTTTTGTTATTATAGCCCAAAAGGATCAGAAAGGCAATGTTTGAGGACTCGGTCACCTCGAAATTATGCCGTCGCATAATTTCTCCTCGACCCCGATATTTTGGTTTTGTAAGCTTACAAAACATCAAAATATCTTTCGAGTCCCTCCCGCTTTGTGTACAAACACAAAGCTTCGACGCACAAATATAAAAATAGCAAGAGTAGAAACTCTTGCTATTTTTATATTTGTGCGTCGGGAGGGACTCGAACCCACGATGCCCAGAGGGCGGCGAATTTACAGTCCGCTGGAATAGCCACTATCCGACCGACGCATAAAACTTTCAATATAATAGCCCATTTTTTGCATTAAATCAATAAAAAGTTTTTTATCATTATACCTTACATGTATCATCCCATACTTCATAACCCTGCCGTTTTCTCTGAAATCATTCCTCACGTATGGTTTAGTAAATTGTTTTTTTGGAACATTGGTTAATTCACTCCAAAAATTAATCAATGAATCGATATTCTGATTTGAGTAACAATAAAGCAAAATCCGAAAACGGCTTTTATCCAAATGATATGTTGACCTTAAAAAGCTTAGGAATAACAAAATCATCCTTGGATCACTATTCGCAAAATCAACACTTACACTTTTCACTGACTTATAACCCTCTGCCCAATACAACATCAACCCAGCTATTTCTAATTCCCTACTTTTTTGTGATTTATTATTTCTAACTCTAAAAGAAAGAGGTTTGTTTTGAAAAACTATTTTGTTTGATTCGGTGAAACTTCTTCTTTTAAGATTATTCTTTCTCATCAGATAAACTACAGAATCTATGGATATACCGATCTTCTTTGCAACCTCAGACATACTTAATAGATCCTTGTAGTAAAAATTTCTTATTTTTTCCACCGTTTCTGGGTAGTTAGTTTTTCTCACCCCTTAATTATAACAATGAGCCCAACTATAATCAATCTAAATATTTCTGGGTCAATTTGATTTAGGAAAGTTTAAGTATTAAATAACCGCGCCCTTAGGCGCGGTTATTTATTTTGTATTTTCCTTCTAAGCTCATAAGCTTCTACCCTTCTAAGCTTTTCTTGGACTCTCCACCTTCCCATTCCTTGAGAAAAACTCCTCTCCAATTATATTCCCTTTCTTGCCTTTCTTGATGTCGAATACCAATTCATTATTTTTAACATCCACATTTATTGTTCCACCTTTTACAACTCCTTGGCTTATTATCATATTAGCAACAGGATTTAATATTTTGTTTTGAATTAATCTCTTCAAGGGTCTCGCTCCATACTGAGGATTATAACCCTCCTTAGATAAATATGTGAGAGTCTCGTCAGATAAAATAAGTTCTATTTCTTTTGCCTTTA
>CAZOAK010000040.1:1738-4603 GCA_964577785.1 uncultured Candidatus Saccharibacteria bacterium
GGCGGTGCACCAATTATTTTGGCAACTGAATGCTTCTCCATATATTCTGACATATCAACACGGAGTAGTGCCTTATCATCATCAAACATAAATTCTGCCAAAGCTTTTGTAAGCTCTGTCTTACCAACTCCAGTTGGTCCCAAAAATAGGAATGAGCCAATAGGTTTATTTGGATCTGATATTCCTGCACGACTTCTCTTGATAGTATCAGCGATACTTTTGACTGCCTTATCCTGCCCAATAATTCTCTTTTGAAGAACTTCTTCCATGCGTCGTAGTTTTTCTGCCTCAGCCTCTAACATTCTGTCTACAGGTATTCCGGTCCAGCGTGCCACCACATCAGCAATATCAGTTGCAGTCACTTCCTCCTTTAATATCCTACGAGAACTCTGGAGTTTTTTTAGTTTTTTATTTTTGATATCCAAATCCTTTTCGAGTGTTGGGATTTTACCATAACGAATCTCCGCAGCCTTGGTCAGATCGGCACGTATCTCAGCACTCTCTGCTTCAACGCGCAGATTATCTAATTCTTTTTTAATATCTTTTATTTCTGTGAGTATTTCTTTTTCGTTTTTCCACTTTAATTCAAGCTCTCCTGTATTCTCTTTTAAATCCCCTATCTCTTCATCAATTTTTTGAACTCTTGATTTTACTTTTTTATCTGTCTCAATATCTTTCTTCAATGCTTCTCGTTCAATCTCTAGTCTCATTATTTTACGATGTGCCACTTCCAATGCTTCTGGCTTATTCTCAAGAGAAATTTTTAGGTGTGATGCAGATTCATCAATAAGATCCACCGCTTTGTCAGGCAAGAATCTATCAGTAATATAACGAGATGATAGATTCACAGCAGCCACTATTGCATCATCAGTAATACGAACACCATGATATAACTCATATCTATCACGAAGACCACGAAGTATTGCTATGGCATCCTCGATTGAAGGTTCTGACACATGCACAGGCTGAAAACGACGAGTTAACGCTGGGTCCTTTTCAATATGTTTTTGGTATTCCCTGAGTGTTGTTGCACCAACTGCACGCAGTTCTCCACGAGCAAGAGCCGGCTTCAACATGTTGGACGCATCGAGCGATCCTTCTGCCGCTCCTGCACCTACGATTGTATGTATTTCATCAATAAACAAAATAACTTTGCCATCACTCTTTTCAATATCTTTCAAAATATTTTTTAGTCGCTCTTCGAATTCCCCACGGTATTTTGTACCCGCCACAAGTGAACCAAGATCAAGTGATACGAGTTCTTTATCTTTTAATGATTCTGGAATATCTCCTGAAGCAATTCTACCCGCTAATCCTTCTATGATTGCTGTTTTACCGACACCAGCTTCTCCAATGAGGATTGGATTGTTTTTTGTTCGCCTAGAAAGTATCTGAACGACACGAGCAATTTCTTGATCACGTCCGATTACTGGGTCAAGTTTATTTTCCTTGGCGAGTTTTGTTAAATTTCTAGTATATTTAGTAAGGGCTTTAAATTTCTTTGGTTGTTGAACATCTGTAACTGAACCTAGCTTTAATTCAGAAACCACTCTCATTACAACCTCTTTTGTTATTTTAAATCTTTGTAGCATTTCTCTTGCAGAACTTGGCACTTCACAAGATGCCATGAACAAATGTTCAGTAGAAATAAATTCATCTTTAAGTGTTGCAGCAATTTTGCCTGACACTTCAATAATCTGTGCTAATTCTGGTGTTAAATATATTTGGTATGAAGGAGATAATACCTGTGCAGTCTCTGGCCCTTCAAGCGCATCTAAAAGTGAATCCGTAAGTAGTATAGTATCAACCTCCAATCTCTCAAGAATAGACAAAACCATACTCTCATCTTGGAGTATGAGTGAGGCGAGCAAATGGAGAGGACTAACGTGATTCTGACCACGTTCAATTGCTAATTCGTGAGCTTTACGAATCGCTTCTTTTGCCTTAGTTGTGAAGTTTCCAAATGGAGGCATGGATTAAATAGTTAATAGTAAGTAGTTTATAGTCATTAGTTAATAACTCTAATAATAAAGACATTATAGCACAAATGTGTTTTAAAATAAATTTAGCGCAAAAAAAGAGCCGCAACCTTGTGGTCGCGGCTCTCTCGTGTGTGTGAAGTGGAGTATTACTACTCCTTTTTTTCCTCGCTGGTCGTGGCGATGGCAGGAGAAGCCTCCTCCTTCAGCCATGACCATTGAGCAGTTCCTTCATCTCCTGCAAAAAGGAAGAACCTGATCTTCCCCAAGTCCTCACGCTCACCGATGAACCCATCGGTGATCATGTGGCCAACTGACGAAGCCGTTGCCTCTGCGTTCTGGGACGCCGATGGCAATTTTGCGACAGCTTCGAGCACCGGCTTGAGGTCGGTGGCAGGAGTGACCGGGATTTTTTTGAACTCGGCCAGCACAGGACCAAGGTCAACCTTCTCCGAGTTGCTGTTCACGTGGTTCGCAATGTTGATCGCGGACTTCTCCGAGACAGTGATGTCGGCTGGAACGCTGACGCGCCAGAACGACGGAGCCAGGCAAATCAGGATGGCAAAAAGCGCCACCATCGCTGGCATCATCCATTTCGGTGGCTGACGCTCGAGGAGGACCTGGAACTTTGCGTAGCGAGCTGTCTCGCCCACGACGCTGGAATATTCATCCCACGCTTCCTCCATTGATGCCAGAGCTTTGAACTCATCCTGTGTCAGGGCTTTGAATTGAGGTGTTTTCATGATTTTGATTCGCGGAGCGGATTTTGGTTTGTTGTTTGGTTTGTTTGCTACGCGACAAAAAGTTTAAACGAATTTAAGCTTTTTACTACGTAGCAAACCTTCACACTTTCAAGGTTCGATTCTGTATGAATTATATATTATTA
>CAZOAK010000041.1:0-4112 GCA_964577785.1 uncultured Candidatus Saccharibacteria bacterium
ACAGATTCAGGAGTAACTTGGGTAAACAAAACCACTGGTACAGATGCAGATGGTTCTTTGGTTTGGACATCAATTACTTCTTCTTCAGATGGAACAAGATTTGCTGCTACTGTAGAATCTGGAGATATTTGGACATCAACAGATTCAGGTGCAACTTGGGTAAACAAGACTACTGGAACTGGTGCAACATTACAGGATTGGCGAGCAATTACTTCTTCCTCTGATGGTTCTAAAATTGCAGCACTTGCTTATGCTGGTGATATATGGACATTCACACAAACTTTTCCCGACACAACTTCTCCAATACTTTCTGGAGGCACATCAATCGGTTCAACCACAGACACTACTCCAGACTATACATTCACCACTGACGAAGCAGGAGACATAACATACGGAGGATCATGTTCAAGTGTAACAACTACAGCAACACTCGGATCAAACACGGTAACATTCAATACATTAGCAGTAGGAACATACAGTGATTGTACGATCACTGTAACTGACTCTTCACTAAACGCTAGTACACCATTTACTGTTACTTCTTTTACAATCACTGCACCAGAAACCCCTCACACCACCTCAGGTTCTATACCAAAACGCAGATCTACACCAATTACTCCTGTATCTACTCCAATCTCTACTACATCAACTACTACTCCTACTAACAACACTCTCCCTACATTCACTAAAGACCTCTACTTTAGTCTAATAGATCCAGAAGTTAAGCTCCTTCAACAATTCTTAAATGCAAAAGGATTTAAAGTCACTCTCACAGGTAATGGATCTAAAGGTCAAGAGATCACTACCTTCGGACCTGCAACAAAAGCTGCACTGATTAAGTTCCAGAAAGCTAACAATATTTCTCCTGCGATTGGATACTTTGGACCGAAGACTAGGGGAGTGGTGAATGGGGTGCGTTAATTAAAAATCCTGTGATTATGAACGGTTGGCATTCGTAGCTTGCATTTTATTGGCATCTATGGTACTATACAGAAGTGAGTTGCGGATATATATTCGTGCTCCAAATAAGCAAACATCGCAAAAACCCGTCGCAAGATGGGTTTTTGTTTTGGTTTCCGAATCGCAGAAACCCCGTCAGAATATATATGACTACTGATCATCCGTCTTGCAAAGTCTTCTTCCCAATCTATTCATTTTCTTGTATACTGATACTGTATTTGGTTGTTTCTAGTGATGGCCGATGACTGCACTCACAAAGATGTTTGCTTTTGGAGCCCGCATTCATCGGCCTTCCCTAGACGGAATCTTAATACTTTCCTATATATGAAGAACGAAAAAAATATAAAAGTCCAAACTAAAGTCCCTTTAAAGGGACTTTCGACATTTAAGGTGGGCGGAGATGCTTCTCATTTTTTTGAAATCAAAGATAAAAGTGAGTTAAAAGATGTTGTAGAATTTGCAAATATAAGTAATCTGGATATTTTTGTAGTAGGGGGAGGTTCTAATATTTTATTTTCAGACAAGGGGTTTGATGGGCTTTTAATTAAGATTAATAATAAAGGAATTGTTTTTAATAAATTAAACGATTCAGATGTGTTGGTTACCGCGGAAGCGGGGGAGGATTGGGATGGTTTTGTTTTATGGACAATCCAAAACGGATTTTATGGATTAGAGAATCTATCGGCAATTCCTGGAACTGTCGGTGCAAGCCCTGTTCAAAATATTGGTGCGTACGGCACCGAAGTAAAAGATTATATAGATAGTGTGGAAGTGTTTGATATTAACTCTAAAGAACATAGGATGTTAACAAGTGCGGAATGCAATTTCGGCTATAGATTTAGTATTTTTAAAACAAAAGAATTCAAACATTTAATTGTAACCTCTGTTACGTTTAAACTTTCACTTGTACCAAAAATAAATATTTCCTACAAAGATTTACAGAATTATTTTAAGGAAAATACTTCTCCAACACCAAAAGAGATTAGAGATGCAGTAATAATAATACGTAAAGGTAAATTTCCAGATTTGAATGTGTATGGCACGGCAGGATCATTCTTTAAAAATATTATTTGTGATGAGAGTGATATAGATGAATTAAAAAAACAATATGAAGATATGCCTGTCTATGATGTAGGAGAGGGTAAAGTGAAAGTTTCTACAGCATTTATTTTAGATAAAATTTGTGGACTCAAGGGGTATCGAGAGGGTGAGGTTGGGCTATTTGAAAACCAAACACTTGTGGTGGTGAATTATGGGAACTCTACAGCTTCCGAGGTCAGGACTTTTATAAATAAGGTTAAAGGGATTGTCAAAGAAAAAACTGGTATTCAAATCGAAGAGGAGGTGGTACTTGCATAAATATAGTAAATGTGTTATGGTGCTGTGGATAAGTTCTTTTGAGGTTAGTATCGCCGAGGTAAAGATAATGCATTTATATGTTGTATCTTTACCCTGGCGATATTTCAATTAATGAATGAGTCGGGTCAAACCAACAATCCAAACACTCAGCTTATGTGCGACATTTCAACCAGCAACCCTGATGGACACGTCGAGGCGTGCCTCCAGTCTCTCGAGGACAATGCTCTCTCTGCTCTGATCGTTCTGCGTTCAATGGCAGAAAAAAGTATTTTGACCGCCCACTTTCTTCAGGAACTCAAGGCTCATAAAATGCTTGTGGCACCATTTCCATCGACGGCCGAGCTTCGTCAAAAGGCAATGACAAGGCTCCGAGCACAAGTGAAAAAGTGGAAAGACAAAAAGAGCCAAGAGCGTGAAAAGCTCCCAGCGAAAACCAAGAAATCTGCTGGTGCCTACCATGCACCAGTTCTGGAATGGGACATTCCAGAAGAAGTGCTGGAGAGTCTAGTTGACTGGCTTCTGGTAGATCTGCTCAAGAAATAATTCATTCACTCATTACGAACTCTCGACAACTTGTTGTCGAGAGTTTTTTTAATTCAGTATTTTTATTTTAAATATTATTTTTTTATTTTTATAATTAAAAATTTAAAAAATAAAAATAAAAAAAGTTATCCACAATTATTTTATAAAATGTATTGTGTTAATAAAAAATTAATTAGATAATTATGTTATCGCTCGAGATTAATTTATGGTCGTAAATTATTTTTGAGATATAACTTTTAAAAAATAATTTTTTCACTTCGTTCTTTTCAAAATTTAAATAATATTTTATTAGAATAGTACGAAGCAACAAATAACATGGCAGCAAAAAAGAAAAAGGCAACTAAGAAAGTTGCAAAGAAGAAGGCTACAAAGAAGAGAATATAATCTTCTACAAAACCCCTCGACAGAGGGGTTTTGTTTTCCCCTAATTTTCGTTCCCAGGAAGGAAAATTAGGGGAAAACAATTTCTGAAGAGCTTATATACTTTGTTTGTATTTTTTGAAAATTGTTACTTGTTACTTGAAAATTAGGTATTTTAGCATGAAAAACACAAGCCTTTAAAGCTTGTGTTTTTCATGCTAAAATACCTGTCTATGTCAATTATGAAAAAACTGTTCGGGGATGCATCTACACGAGCTATTGCCGAAACAACCAAAATAGTCCAAAAGATAAACGATCTAGAGAAAGAAATCGGGCTGTTATCTGATGCTGACCTAAAATCAAAAACCCTCCAATTTAAAGACAGAATCACTAAGGATGAGACTTTGGACGATATTCTCCCAGAAGCATTTGCTGTCCTTAGAGAGGCTTCTAAGAGAACTCTCGGTATGCGCCATTTCGATGTTCAACTTATCGGTGGGATTATGCTTCATAAAGGTAATATTACAGAGATGCGAACAGGAGAAGGTAAGACTTTGGTGGCAACACTCCCTCTATATTTAAATGCGTTAGAAGGTAAAGGTGCACATCTCGTAACCGTCAATGATTATCTATCTCGCCGTGATGCTGTGTGGATGGCTCAAGTTTTTGATTTTCTAGGACTTAGTGTTGGAGTTATAAATCACGATGCTTCATTTATATATGATCCAGCACACAAAGAATTAGATGAAGAGCGCGATGAAGTTGCTTCATTTAAAGTTGTTCATGAATTTCTAAGGCCTTGTACTCGTCGTGAGGCATATGCGGCGGATATAACTTATGGAACTAACAATGAATTTGGATTTGATTATTTGCGCGACAATATAACTCAA
>CAZOAK010000042.1:0-2655 GCA_964577785.1 uncultured Candidatus Saccharibacteria bacterium
AGAATTGGGGAGATGTTCTAAATTCAGCTTAGAAGCTAACAAGCTTTGGAGCTTAGAAGCTAACAAGCTTTGGAGCTTAGAAGGGAAATACAAAATACCGCGCCCAGAGGTGCGGTATTTTAATTCAAGTTTTAAAGCTTCCAAGCAACTACAGCAGTGATACCCGTGAGTGGTACTAAGCTAAAAGCTCCCCCTAATTTTCTCCACCACCGCTTCGGCCTCACCCTCTAAATATTCTCCTTGAGGCCAATGTTTATAACCATCATCCTTGGTACGAGGGACTATGTGCATGTGTGCATGAAATATGATTTGTCCCGCAGCTTCTTCGTTATTCATTATCAGGTTTATACCATCAGCATCCATTCCGTTTTTAACCGCGATGGCAACTTTCTTAACGGCTAAACTAAGTCTAGCCAAAGTTTCGTCAGGTAGGGTATAGATATTTTCGAAATGGTCTTTAGGTATTACTAAAGTATGCCCATGATTATTTGGTCGAATGTCTAGAAATGCCAAAGTGTGTTCGTCCTCATAGACTTTGTGTGAGGGTATTTCTCCTCTGATTATTTTACAAAATATACAGTTCTCATTCATTTGTATATTGTATCAGATTTGTCTTTGTATGTTAAAATCACCTTATGCATAAGTATAAAGTTAGGGAAAATTTGGTTGATAAAGACAGAGAGCGTCTTGTGGAATTCCATGATATTGTCGCACATTTATTGTTTCATCGTGGAATAAAAAATAAGCAGGAAGCAGATGCATTTTTGTCTCCAGAGTATGATAAAGGTTTGAATGACCCATTCCTGCTTCATGATATGGATAAAGCGGTAGAGAGAATTCTAAAAGCAATGAAAAAGAAGGAAAAAATAGTTATATATTCTGATTATGATGCAGATGGAATCCCGGGAGCAGTGGTATTACATGATCTTTTTAGAAAAATTGGATATGAGAATTTCATTAATTATATTCCAGATAGAAGTGAGGAAGGATTTGGTTTGAATAAAGAAGCAATAGAGAAATTAAAAAAGGAAAATGTGGATTTGATGATCACTGTTGATTGTGGAATTGGAGACACGGGACATGTTGATACTGCCAATGATTTAGGTATTGATGTGATTGTGACAGATCATCATTTACCGAGCGAGAATCTACCAAAAGCATTTGCAATAGTGAATCCAAAGATTAGTCCAGATTATCCTGATCAAATGCTTTGTGGCGCGGGTGTAGCGTTTAAGCTTGCGCAGGGAATCTTGGCTAAAAATAGATTTGGATTAAAAGAGGGTGAAGAAAAATGGCTTTTGGACATGGTTGGTATTGCGACTTTGTCTGATATGGTGCCACTCATAAATGAAAACAGAATTTTGGCACTTTTTGGACTCAAAGTTTTGCGTAAATCACGTCGCATAGGACTTATCAAACTTTTGAAAAAGTTGAACATAGATCAATCCAAACTTACAGAGGATGATGTTGGATTTATGATAACACCTCGCATTAATGCTGCCTCAAGAATGGGTATTTCTTATGATGCGTTTAAACTTCTGACAACAACAGATGAAAATGAGGCTTTGATGCTTGTAGACAAGCTTGAGAAAGTAAACAAAGAAAGAAAAAGTACTACAGCGTATTTGACTAAAGAAGTTAAGAAACATATAGAAGCGAAATATTCTCCATATTTTAATAACAAAGTAATTGTAGCGGGCGATCCCTCTTGGAAACCTTCAATTTTAGGACTTGTTGCAAATAGTTTAGCTGAGAAAGAAATGAAACCAGTATTTTTGTGGGGTAGAGACGGCGTTCAGGAGGCTCTCAAAGGGTCTTGTCGGTCTGTGGGAGGTGTTAGTGTAACAGATATTATGACAAGCGTTTCTAGTGGTGTTTTTACAGAATTTGGTGGGCATCATTTGGCTGGAGGGTTTTCTGTATCTCATGAGACAGTGCATTTGCTTGATGAAGAATTGTCACGCGCCTATGAAAAATGTGGGGGAGTGGCAGATGAAGTGGAAGAGATTGTTGATGCTGTCTTAACTTTGAGCGAAATAGATAATAATTTTGTTAAAAATTTAGAGAGACTTGCACCATTTGGAATCGGTAACTCTAAACCAATATTTTTAATCAATGATGCAGAGGTGGTGGAAGTTACAATGTTTGGTAAAACAAAAGAACATTTAAAAGTCATATTTTTGAAACCAGGGGGAGGAACTCTAGAAGCTATTTCATTCTTTGCGTCAGAGAAAATGTTTGAGAAGGCAAAGGGTAAACAGAAACTCTCGATTGTTGGAATGATAGAGAGATCATTTTTCTTAGGTAGGGAAAGTTTGAGGATTAGGATTGAGGAAATAGTTGCTTAGTACTCTAAACAAAAGTTTTCAATACTCAATTGATCAATTTTCAATGAATAGAAAATATCCTTCACTAAAGAATAAAAAAACTCCATGCATATACACGGAGTACTATTGATTTTCCTCGGGTTCATTTAGTGCTTCTGCGATAAGTGCCGAAACACTTGGATCTGGTGTTGGATCGATAGTTAGACCACTCCAATCCGGTCTGGTATCCCTGATTTTGCGCATTTGTACGAGGCTAATTCCTTCTTCCAAAAGAGCTTCATCAAGGTGTGAAGGATCATCTTTATAAAGCGTGGAGATTACTACGGCT
>CAZOAK010000042.1:2665-3878 GCA_964577785.1 uncultured Candidatus Saccharibacteria bacterium
GGGGGCAGCCTGATCTGTCGCTCCAGACCCTGTAAAAGAGCTTTTGTCCTGGTGTGAGATTGATTTCATCATTCATTCTAAAGTGAGTCTAATATAATTTGTGTCCTTGTGCAATGATATTTTACCCTCAGATACTTTATACTTGATACATAATACTTTATACTAAGTAGTATGAGTAAGACAATTATATTTACAGATGGATCATCGCGTGGAAATCCGGGTCCGGGGGGATGGGGGACTATTGTTCAGTATGATGAGATGAGAGAAAGTAGAGTAAAAGAATTAGGAGGTAGAAGTGTTAAGACTACAAATAATAGAATGGAATTAACTGCTGTTATTGAAGCACTTGATTTTGTTTTAAGTAAAAAGTTATCAGAAGGGGTTGTTCTCTATACAGATTCAGAATATGTAAAGAAAGGTGCTACGGAGTGGATGTATGGGTGGTACAAAAATAACTGGAAGACAAGTACAAAATCAGATGTTTTAAACAAGGATCTCTGGCAAAAAATGGTGGATTTAGTTCCAAATATCAAACTTGAGATAAAAGTAATTCCAGGGCATTTTGGAATTGCTGGAAACGAAAGGTGTGATGTGATAGCCACAGAATTTGCAGATGATAATGCACCGAGACTTTTTAATGGTTTATCTAATGACTACAAGGTTAATCTAGATGTAACAAAACAAATATTTAATTCATCTGTGGTATCTAAGGAAAAAACATCTAGTAAAAAAGCATATTCATATGTTAGCAGTATTCAAGGGGTGGTAAAAGTTCATAAGACTTGGGGAGAATGTGAAGAGAGGGTCCGTGGTAAATCTAATGCCCGGTATAAAAAAGTCTTTTCAAAAGAAGAAGAGAATGAACTTGTGCGAAGCTTCACTCACCGATAATTTTTTATGGTAGTCCGACTACCATAAATCTGATTACTCTGACTTAATAAACCTCTTAAATATATGAGATAATATATTGGTGTTTAATTCAAGGAATTATTTCTACCTTTTTATAATTGGATTTTGTTTCGGTGTAGCTCTAACAGACATTCTGAACATCCCCAACTTTGTCTTAGTGTTGCTGTCTATTGTATCTATTGGAGTAATTTGTTTTCTGATCCTCCATTCAAGGATCAAACTGGAGGATCTAAACATTCCAATTTTATTGGTCTCAGTTTTTATTTTATCCTTAACTTTTGGAGGTTTTAGGATGAATAGTGTC
>CAZOAK010000043.1:0-3470 GCA_964577785.1 uncultured Candidatus Saccharibacteria bacterium
CTTTCCACCTACTTCTTCCAGCTTTACCAAATTTAACCAAATGATGTTCATCATTAGATACAAGTCCCACAGATGCAAAACAAGTATCTTTAACTTTACGAACTTCTGTTGAAGGGAGCTTAAGTAAAGTGTATCCCAAGTCCTGAGCAATTACTTCTACGTAGTTACCAGCAGAACGAGCAAGTTTTGATCCTCCTCCAAGTTTTATTTCTACATTGTATACAAATGTTCCAACTGGAATATTTTTGAGCGCTAGACGGTTAGCGGGAGCTATAGGAGCATTTTCGCTAACTATGAATTTATCTCCAGCTTTGATTGATTTAGGTACCAATACATATCTCTTCTCACCATCTTTATATACCGCAAGCCCTATGAATCCACTTCTGTTTGGATCGTATTCTACAGAAACAATCTTTGCTTCTATATCTTTTTTGTCATAAGTGAAATCCACATCTCTATAGAGTCTCTTGTTTCCTCCTCCCTTATGTCGAGTAGTGATTCTTCCTCTGTTATTTCGTCCCATTGCGCGAGTGAATCCACCTACCAGAGATTTCTCTGGAGTAGATTTAGTAAGAAGATCACGATAGTTTATCGTTACTGTATTTCGTCTTGATTTTGTATATGGTTTATAGGTTTTCATGTTTTTATTTCTATGCTATTTCAATTTTATCTCCCGCCTTTAAATATACATATGCTTTTCTGATATCTCTCGTACTTCCCTTCTTACCCTTTACAATCACCTTTTTACTTGGAAGCTTAACAATGTTTATTCTTGTTGGACTAACTTTATAAACTTCCTTTACCGCTCTTTTAACTGTAGTTTTAGTAGCAGATTTTGTAATCTCAAATGTATAAACATTAGCAGATTCACTCAAAACAGCAGCTTTTTCTGTGATTCTTGGTCTTATTAAAATTGTACTTGGATCGAATTTCATGTTTTTACTTATTATTTATTACTTACTTTTACTAACAAGTCTATCTTTAATAAGTCCTACTGATGTATCAGGACTTTCGATTACCAAATATTTATATTTCATAAGGTCGATTGGATTCATGTTACGAACTTCTGATACAAAAACTTTGCCGATATTCGCAAAACTTTTTGAAACATTCTTATCTTTTGTAGGTGTTGCTATATAAAGTGCATTTGTTCTTTTTGTTCCAATCTTTTCAAAACCTTTTATAGTAGACAAACTATTTATAACTGCTACAGCATCTTTTGTCTTTGGTGATGCTATATTTACAGAATCCAAAAAGATTATTTCACCATCACGATACTTTGCAGATAATATTGTAGCAATCGCCTTTAATTTAACTTTCTTATTTATTTTTCTCTCGAAATTCTTATCATTTCTAGGACCGTGAGCCACACCTCCACCAACCCAAATAGGTGATCTTGAAGATCCGTGTCTAGCTCGTCCAGTACCCTTCTGTTGCCATGGTTTTTTACCTCCTCCACGAACTTCTCCTCTGTCTTTCGTATGAGCTGTACCCATTCTTTTTGCAGTCATTAGAGATGAAATAACTTGGTGCACTAAGTCAGCATTCCAGTTCAATCCGAAAACTTCCTCCGGTAGAGTTATTTTGCCCGCTGTCTTTCCTTCTTTTGTGTAAATTGATGTTTCCATATTAATTCTTTCTTCCGCTTCTTATTTCTAAAATGGTTCCCCTTCGTCCTGGAACTGCACCTCTGATCATTATTTTATTATTTTCTTTATCGATACTTACGATTTTCAAATTTGTAACAGTCACTCTATCTCCACCCATTCTTCCTGCCATTCTCATTCCTTTTGGAACTCTTCCTCCTTCTCTTGTTCCTCCAGAAATAGAACCTGGCTCTCTCTCTGAGTGTTTCTGACCGTGGCTTCTTGGTCCTCCTTTAAATCCGTATCGCTTTACAACACCTTGAAAACCTTTACCTTTAGTGATTCCTGACACTTCTACAATATCCCCTTCCTTAAATGAATCCATAGTTACATCGTCTCCAACATTTGGAATTTCTTTTCCATCTGTTTTGAATTCTCGAAGAACCTTGAATCCTACATTCTTTGTGTGTCCAAGTACTGCTTTAGAAATATTTTTTGATCTTCTATCTCCATATCCAATTTGCACAGCAACATATCCGTCTTTTTCAACGTTTTTAACTTGCGTGACTTTTGATGGTGTCGCATCGATGACAGTCACAGGATTTACTGTTCCATCAGCATCGAACATCTGCGTCATATTGATTTTTGTTCCTAAAATGTATTTCATGGTTATAGTATTTAATCTTGTATGTTTATGTAGTATGAAATTACATCATCTTCACATCAATATTTACACCTGATGGCAATGACATGTTAGTCAGAGCCTCAATTATTTTTGGATTAGGGTTAGTAATATCGATAAGTCTTTTGTGAGTTCTCATTTCAAACTGCTCACGAGCATTCTTGAATACGAAGGAAGCACGGTTAACTGTATATTTTCTAATCTCAGTAGGAAGAGGTATTGGCCCTAGTATTTCTGCGTCAAATCTCAAAGCTGTATCAATAATTTGTTTTACTGATGCATCCAAGATCTTGTGATCATAAGCACGTACTCGAATACGAAGCTTTGTACCACTTGTAGCTGGCGCTTTCTCTTTTTTTGTTTTTTTTGTTTCAGCAGGCATAATTAATTTTTAACATATAACCCATAACTTATAACTAAAATCGATGAAGTTAGTTATAAGTTATTTGTTATGAGTTATCTGTGTATTATTTTACGATTTTTGTTACTACTCCCGCTCCAACAGTCTTGCCTCCTTCACGAATAGCAAATCTTACTTGTTCTTCTAGAGCAACTGGTGCAACTAGCTTTACGTTGAATGTAACTGTATCTCCAGGCATAACCATCTCAACTCCAGCATTTAGTGTTACTTCTCCAGTAACGTCTGTTGTTCGGATGTAGAATTGTGGCTTATATCCAGTAAAGAATGGTGTGTGTCTTCCTCCTTCTTCTTTCTTCAAGATGTAAACCTCTGCTTCGAAATCTGTATGAGGTTTTACTGATCCTGGCTTTGAAAGAACCTGTCCTCTTGTGATGTCTTCTTTCTTAAGACCTCGAACTAGAATTCCGGCGTTGTCTCCAGCAATTCCTTCGTTAAGTTGTTTGTTGAACATTTCGATTCCAGTAACTGTAGTTTTTTGTGTATCTTTGATACCAACAACTTCAATTTCTTCACCGATTTTGATCATTCCTCTTTCGATTCTTCCAGTAACCACTGTTCCTCGTCCTTCAATTGAGAAAATATCTTCAACAGGCATTAGGAAAGGTTTTTCTGTATCACGAACAGGCATTGGGATATAAGTATCAAGAGCATCTGTTAGTTCTAGAACTTTCTTTGACCATTCGTCATCGTTATTTGCAGATTCTAGAGCCTTAAGACCTGAACCTCTGATAACTGGACAATCTTTGTCAAAACCTTGTTTTTGTAGAAGTTCTCGCACCTC
>CAZOAK010000043.1:3480-3832 GCA_964577785.1 uncultured Candidatus Saccharibacteria bacterium
CACATTTGTTTAGAAAAACGATGATCTTTGGCACTCCCACCTGCTTTGCAAGTAGAACGTGTTCACGTGTTTGTGGCATAACTCCGTCAGTTGCTGCAATAACAAGTATCGCACCATCCATCTGAGCTGCACCAGTAATCATGTTTTTGATGTAGTCGGCGTGACCTGGAGCATCAATGTGAGCGTAGTGACGATTAGCTGTCTCATATTCATTGTGAGACAAGTTAATAGTAATACCTCGCGCCTTTTCTTCAGGAGCGTTGTCAATTTGATCAACAGCCTTCAACTTTACGTTGTTACCAGCTCTTGATAATACATTAAGAATAGCCGCAGTAAGAGTAGTCTTTCCGTG
>CAZOAK010000044.1:0-3648 GCA_964577785.1 uncultured Candidatus Saccharibacteria bacterium
CTAGTGCCACAACCAAAAAGTTCGTGTGGAGATTCGCCACGGCATTTGGAGGTACGGTGCCGACGCTTAGGGTTAGAATTTATGATGCGGTTACGAATGACATACTGCTCGACGATTACACCGTGAACCCTACGGGTACATGGGAGAAATCAACCAACAGTGGTGGTGCTTGGGGTGCGTACAATACGACAGACAAAGGTAATGAGACGACGTATGTGCGCTACACACCGAACTCATTAGGTGATAATATTAATGTAAGGGTGGTGCTTACTCAGTGATTATAGTAATCGCCAACAGCTAATCGAGAGCAAATTAAAATAATTTATTTAAAAAAATAATTCAAGCCATATGATACATTTAGAAAAAGGACAAAAATTATTTGATACTGAAGGAATGGTTGTATACGACCAGACCGGATTTTATAATGATGGTGATTCTATCATTTGTGCGATGGCCTTTGCTCCAGAAGAGCCAGTTTGTCGATACGAAGCGCAGTACATTGCATACGGAAATATGGTTTACAATATTTCCGATCCCGCTCAATTATTGGAGGAAGTAAAAAAACTCGATCCAGCAAGCCTCTTTGGCAAAAACAAAGAAGAGATTGCTGTTGATAAATTAATAAATAATATTGAAACATCTACATCTGAAGACCTGACTACCGCCGATGCAACTACTGCAGATACTGTTACTGAAGGCGAAGTTGCTGGAGCAACAACAGAAACAACCGAGGAAACTGCGTCTACAACCCCAGAAACAGAAACCACTCCAGTAGTCGAAGAAACTGTTCCGGAAGTTATTATTCCAACAGAATCAACATCTACTAGCACTTCAAGTACAACACCAGAAACAATTATCGAAACAATAACTGAACCCATAGCTACAAGTACTGCTACCTCAACTCCAATTGTTGAAACAGTAATAGAACCTACAGTAGAACAAGTAATTCCAACAATCGAAAACGTAATCGAACAATTAAATACAGTTTCAGATATTGTTGAAAATGTTGCATCAAGCACAAATACAAACATAACTCCATAAAACTATGGCCATTACAGATATAGTAGCAAGCTCTGGTGATAACCAAGATTTTATTGTTGAAATACCAACAGGAAATGCTGGTTATGTACCAAATGATATTCTGATAGAATCGGAGGGTTCTATAATATGTTCAGAAATACCGATAGTGATAGACCAAGGCGGAGGTGGAGGAAACATTTTTATAATGTCAGAATAAAATGCTTGAAGAATTAAATAATAAGATAGATACTTATTCCCCTTATCTAGATGATTTATCCAGAAGGTTAAAAATAATAACCTTCTGTTTTATTGTGTCTTTCGGATTAGGAATTCTAGCATCAACAACAGTTTTAAAATATGCTGTGAAGTTTTTTAATTTTACAGATGTAACACTAAACACCACATCCCCGTTCCAACTTTTTGACCTTGTCATAACTTTGGGGATGTTTATTGCTCTACTCATCTGCATACCAATATTGATTTATCATACTTACACTTTTATAAAATCGGCTTTAAAAAAGAGTGAGCGCAGAGCATTCTTTATGCTTATTCCTTTTAGTATGGTTTTATTTTTACTCGGATTCTTTTATGGATTTTTAATACTCTATTCTACGATTCAAATACTAGCAAACATAAATGTAAGTATTGGTATAGAAAATGTCTGGGATATTACGCTATTTCTATCTAAAATAGTTTCTACCTCAGCATTACTTGGACTAATATTCCAGTTCCCAATCATACTCAGCATATTTATTAAGCTTGATGTCATAAAGACCGAATATTTGATAGACAAGAGACGTCACGCAATACTTGGAATGTTCATTTTTACTTCTTTACTTCCCCCTACTGATGGTATATCATTATTACTAATGGTATTGCCTCTTGTTGTGATGTATGAATTCACAATAATGTATAACAGGTTCTCAAATTAATATATAACAAAATAAAAACATGTTTGGACTAGGAACAAAAGAAATAGTAATCATAGCAATAATATTTATAATCTTGTTTGGACCAAAGAAAATTCCTGAACTAACAAAAAGTCTTGTTGATTCAATTAAACACGTGAAAGGAGCATTCTCATCAGCTGATAGTGATGACAAATCTGACTCAAAAAAGAAGTAATTAATTAAAAAAGCACCGCGGCTCTGCCGCGGTGCTTTTTTGTAGCTTAAAATAATTAAATACTTAAATTTTAAATCCTTAAATTTTTAAATACTTAAATATACCCCTTCTAATCCCTCATCCTCTCCATATACACCGACACCGTTCTTCTCTTATGTGGTTGCCCATCCTTAATATGTTTATGTGACTTTATCATTTTATATATTTTAAAATATGGTGAGAACAATTCATATATCTCATCCTCAGTCCATACATGCTCCAAGACTTTTATTTTAGGATGAATATATGAATGTTTCTCTCCTGCAGGACTTTCCTCAAGCAACCTTTGTGCATTCTTATCACCCTCCAAAACAAAAGTCTTAAAGAATAACCATCCGTATGGTTTTATAACCCGGACAATCTCCTGCACCAGTTTAACCCTCTCCTTTTCATTTAGAACATGACTAGACATCATATCAAGCACCACATCCACAGATTGATCAGGCACAGGCAAAATATCTTCTGCGCCTTGTATCTTGAACTCTAAAGGCAATCCCTTACCAGCCACTTTTGCCTGATTAATTGCTTCTTGAGATATATCAAACCCCAAACCTTTCATCCCAGATTCTTTTGCGAGCGCTACAATATTCCGTCCATTACCACAGCCAATATCAAGAATAAACCCATCTTTTGGGAACGGATCCCATTCGGCATTCTTTTCCGCCCATCTAACAAAAGTTATCAAATCCGAAGAAGGCTCCGAAGACATCTTTAGATGCTCCGGGTTCTTGTATTCATCGTTCCAGAATTTCTTTGATTTGACCATTTATCCTAAAAGTATAGCGTATTTTCTATTTTTTCATAATCCTCTTCCTTTCCTTCGTAAAATGCCACCATTTGCGTGCATCACCCCCGTTTGCGAAGTCCACCGCTGACATCAAAACATCAATCATGCAAGGATCAATCTTTTGATCTAAAACCTTGCACATTTTATTATAAAGTCTAAAGGCGTCTTTACCTTTCAGATCTAAAGGTTTTTTAATTCCGATTAATTCCAAATCAACAGCAATGATCTTCCCTACATTTGGTATATCAGTTAATTTTTTTGCGAGTTGGATAGTTTTGGATTTCATGAGGTTTATTATAACAAAAAAATTCAAGGCTGAAGGGTGTCTGGTCATAGATATTTTGTTCGCAAATACAGAGGGGTGTGCTTTCCATTACATGGACAGTACACCGATTGGAGATTTTCCTTGTTTGAGTACAAACTCGAAAATCTTCTCAATCGGTCGTCAGCACCACATCGGGTGTGCTGGTCACGAATAAATTTTTGTCGTCACAAAAATTTTTCGCTACCCCGGCTCGTCTTTTTTGATTACTATCAAAACATGACTGCGCCCGTCAGCACCCTTACGGAAGTGATGCCAATCACTTCCTCAGCCGCGCAAAATACAAAAAAACACGAGATAATTCTCGTGGTTTTTTGTATTTTGCGCGGCTGAAGGGTGCTGACCCCGCGACCTC
>CAZOAK010000045.1:0-3579 GCA_964577785.1 uncultured Candidatus Saccharibacteria bacterium
TGGAGAATCAAAAGTAGTTGAATTGGAAAAGTTAGCAAATGAAACTAGACAATATCGCTGGTCAAGTGAAGACCTAAAAAAAATAATGGATATTTATAAATAAATTTGTAATTTTGCAAAAGTAATTAAACAATAAAAAAATGACAATATTATTATCAATCTTATTTTTTGCATCTTTATCATTCTCATTTGCATCTATAATGGAAATATTAGAATACTTTATAAATAAAGAGCCTTCTAAACAATATGGCGCGCTCATATCTATAATTTTGTGGACTATATTTTACTACTTAAATAAATAAACAATGGAAGAACCAAAAATAAATTTCCCACAGGGCATATTCGGAGAGCCTTCAATAGAAGGGCAAAAGAAACTAAGAAACCCTCGATATTATGGACAGGTGCGCATCAATAAAGAAAAGTTTATTGAGTATATGAATACAGTTGACAGCGAGTATCTATTCTTAGATATGTTCAAACAGATTAAGGATAACAGAAAACTGACTTTTTCGGTGGTCGGCAAAAAGAAAATAAATGAACCAGAAAATAAAAAACAATGAAAAAATTAATTATATCGCTATTAATACTCACCTCTTGTAAAGTCGAGCAAACAACCAGCTATTTAAGCCACTATAAGAGTTTCCAAAAGGAGACTGAATTTATGCAGAAGAAAGGATGGAAGTTTTATCAAGCCATACAATTTAACGACACAATGTATCACGTAATCCTAAAAAAATAGCCATAACTATCTAATAATCATTATATTTACACTTTAAAAAACACAATATGTCAGAGACAATTTACGCAAAAGGATTATTTGCAAATCCAAAATTAGAAACCGCTCCAGACTTCTTAATTTGCCGACTTTCATTTAAAACAAGCGATTTTAAACAATGGCTTGACGAAAATACGAATGAGAAAGGATATTGCAACGTGGATATATTAAAAGGCAAAGACCAAACTAAACTAACGGCAAAACTCAATACATACGTTCCAAAGCCTAAAAATGACAATCCATTCTAATGAATAAAATATCAGATTTAAAGGCAGGTGACGATATAATTACTTATCATTTTGGAAAAGTAAAAGTTAAGTCAATAAGAATCCACGACATTTATATGGATAAGGTAATTATAGAGCGTTGTGGAATAGAATATCCATTTAATGATTTTGGAATAGACTGGCAAAAAACAAAAGAATTAAACAATAAGCAAATGAAAGAATTTATAATAGAGTGCCCAAGTGGCTTTGAAGTAGACAAAGAAAAAAGCACATTTGAAAAAATAGTGTTTAAGGAAATTGAGAATAAACTACCTATGTCGGTTGAAGAAATACCGAATAGAAATTGGTTTATTGGCGGGGATGGTATAGTTTACAATACAAATGGAATTGGCGCAAAAGATAAAAACCAAGTATCCACAAAAGAACGAGCCGAAGCCTTTCTAGCTTTAATGCAATTAGTAGAACTTAGAGACGCTTGGAATGGTGACTGGAAAGCAGAATTTAGTAATAATGAAATAAAATACCTTATTTTCAGAGTTAGAAACGAGATAATGTTTCACCATAACACACCAACTAATTGCGTATTGCATTTCAAATCAGAACAACTCAGAGACCAATTCGCTGAACAATTCAAAGACTTAATCGAAACGGCAAAGGAATTACTCTAGCCAATTAACTAAAATTTAACTATATTTGCAATATGGAAGTAGAACCAGTAAAAAAAGGCGACATAAACGATTTAAAGGCTTATGCTAATGCAATAGGTGTTAAATGCGAGAATTGTGACTTATGGCGTTCAGAAAACAATAAACACGGACAATGTCCTAAAATGACTAGCCATAACCAAGTGATTACTGCTTATGACTTTTTTTGCTCTAATTTTATAAAAAACGAAAATACCTAAAACTAAGGATTAAAACAATTATATGGCAAAAGTAGGCAGACCGAAAAATATAGAAACTCCTGAAAAAATGTGGGAGCTATTCCTAGAATATAAACAATCAATAAAAGGTACTCCAATAAAAGTACACGACTTTGTAGGTAAAGACGCTGAAGAAGTGGAGCGTAAAAAGGAGAGACCATTAACACTAGAAGGCTTTTCTAATTGGTGCTTTGAAAAGGATATTACAACTAATATTGACCAATATTTTGCTAATACTGACGGCTTATACAAAGATTTTCTAAGTATCTGTTCGCGTATTAGGCTAATAATCAAACAAGACCAAATTGAGGGGGGTATGGTAGGTATATACAACCCTAGTATAACACAAAGATTAAACGGATTAACTGAAAAGATAGAGCAAAAGACTACTATCGAAGGTATTGATATAATTATTGAGTAATCTAACAAAATAGCAAAAAGTTAAATATTTATTTTTATTGAATATCAAATGTTTAAATAAAATAAGTATCATTTCTTCACAGGGTGGATAAAAACAAAATACGAAAAGTATATCTAACAAATGCAAGCCACCCGAACCCTAAAAGATAAGATTTTACCATGCTATAAACATCTATTTGAGCCAAACGATATTCAAATAGAGTTTTTATATGGCACAAGGGATTCAGGAAAGACAAAAGCTGGCAGTCAATTAGGTTTATACAACTACACTAAAACAGGAAAAGATTTTAAATGTATATTAATCCGTAAAGTAAAAGATACTATAAAGGATTCAATCTATTCAAATGTAATAAGTGTAGTTAATGAATGGAAACTAGATATGTATTTCGACACTTCTAAAAGTCCAATGGAGATAAGGTCAAATATAGACAATGGTATTTTCTTATGTCGAGGCTTAGACGAAGCAACTAAGATTAAGTCTTTAGAAAATCCGACAATGGCTATTATAGAGGAGGGCGACCAGATTACAAGCCACGATTTAACAATGATACTAACTACACTTAGGCATAACTCTATAAAAACTAAGGTCGTATTTATGTTTAACCCTGAAATGCCAAAAGGAGTTAATAAAAAAGAAGATTGGTGGCTTTGGAAAGATTGGTTTAGTCATACAAGCGAAAAATCATTTACTCATACAAAAATGATTGACTATGTAGAAAATGGAGCTACTAAACAATTAACTATAAAATATCGCGCAACTCATACAACTTTTGAAGACAATCCATATTGTCCGCCTGAAAGAAAAGCACTCTATCATAATCTAAAATTCACTAATCCAGCTTTATATTTACCATACGCAAAAGGTGAATGGGGTATAAAAGAAATAAAAAGTCCAGCCTTCCCTACATTTGACATTAAAAAGCACGTTGGAAAAACTGAAATGGTTTCGGGCATTCCATTACTTTTCTTTATAGATTTCAACAACGACCCGCTAGCCTGTATAGTATTTCAAATATACCGAGACGAAACAGGACACAAGATAAGAGGGTTAAAAGAAATAAAGATTACACCAAGAGAGGGTATTCATAACACTCAACTACTAATTGACTTTATAAAAGCCAACTATCCAAACCAAGTCCATTCATTATGTATGACTACAGACGCTACAGGAAGCCAACGCACAGCAGCAGGTCTATCTAATATATTACAACTAAACAAGGCTTTTAATCTAGGTC
>CAZOAK010000046.1:0-3356 GCA_964577785.1 uncultured Candidatus Saccharibacteria bacterium
GTAGGTCATTTTTTCGGAAATACTCGACCAATCTATGATTGGTCAGGGTAAAGGAGAAAAAATAACACTGAGGTCAGAGTTTCGTAGGTCATTTTTTCGGAAATACTCGACCAATCTATGATTGGTCAGGGTAAAGGAGAAAAAATAACACTGAGGTCAGAGTTTCGTAGGTCATTTTTTCGGAAATACTCGACCAATCTATGATTGGTCAGGGTAAAGGAAAAGAAAGTTTAAATAATTAATAATCTAAGTGCAGTATCCAGAGATAATCTCAAAGGAGAAAAAAATACACTAAAATGCGAAGAAAAATAAAAAACAAACCAGTTATCCGTCCAGACGTTCAGTACAAATCTGAAAAGGTTTCTAAATTTGCTAACTATGTTATGGAGAGTGGTAAGAAGCGTGCAGCTCAAAAGATTGTTTCTGAAGCTCTAGAGGCGATAAAAGAAAAACTAAAGGTGGAAGATCCTCTAGAAGTATTTGAAATGGCCCTTAAGAACACAGGTCCTCTAATGGAAGTTCGAAGTAGAAGAGTGGGAGGAGCTAACTATCAGGTACCTCGTGAGGTTCGTGCTGAAAGAAGAAACTTTCTATCTATGAAATGGATTATTGAAGCAGCTCGTAGTAAAAAGGGTCAGCCAATGCACTTGAAACTTGCTGAAGAAATCATCAATGCTTCTAAGAATGAAGGTGAAGCTGTTAAGAAGAGAGAGAATACACACAAGATGGCTGAAGCGAACAAAGCATTTGCCCATTTTGCATGGTAATCTAACCAAAAATTTTGAGAATTTCATCGTTAAATACTCCTCGGGTTCCCGCGGAGTATTTTTCATACACCTTGGTCACGCCTCGTCATATTCTGCCTCGAACTTCTCTAAAATTTTTGGTTAGATAAAAATACTGAGTTTTTATGACTAGTGCTGAGGTTTTCTTGGGAACCAATTAGCGGTGTGTTCGTGTAGGGTGAATATATCACTCACTATTATTGCATCAGGAAATTTATTTCGAATCGAATTTAGTATTTTCTTTAATCTTAGATTATTTGGAACTGCAAACTCTAGTGCTAGATCATATTTACCCAAAGTTACTGTGGCAAATGTGGACTCAGGAATTGTAAGGGTATATTCAATGATCGGACTTATGAATGTTTTGTTTTTTAAAAATAGATTTATTTGGTAATGCTCAACACCAAATTTATTGAAATCAATACCTAGAACCGGTTTCCCTAAAATACCCATTTTATGCAATTTATCTATACGATAGCGGACGACATTCACATGACTTTTGGCTTGCCTAGCAATCGAGGAAATGTTTTCTCTCGAATTCTTTGCTAAATGTTTAATGATTGAGTAATCAATATCGTCTATGTTTGTCTGCAATAAATCTTCAGGATACGTATCCCTCTCAATTGTTCCATCGGAATAAAAAAACCTAAAGTTAAATCGATGAACTTGAGTCATTGTAAGTATTTCTTGGTCAAGAATGAATTCCCCAAATTTTGCCTTAAAAGGATTTAAGAAATTTTGGAGATCATCAATATTTTTGGCAATAACTAAAAAAGTAACATCGAAACGTCCTTCTAGGTTAGCGAAATAGGCGATCGATGCGTGATGTTTCAAATACTCAGTGATCTCTTCTTCCTTTTGTACTGTTGTTTTCTGAAATTTAAGAAAGAATTTGTAGTAATAATACCCAAGGCGCGAAACATGAATTGTGGTAGGGAAGCTTCTAATGAATCCATTTTTAATCAGACGCTTAACTCGGAATACTGCCGTTTCCTTAGGAATTTTAAGTATCCTTGCCAAGTCCTGATAGACGATGTCACTTTTTATATCTAACTCATAAAGGAGACGCTTATCAATAATATCAAGTTCCTTTTCTTTTGATTTCTTGCTCATATAGGCACTAATTTACCATATATTGTATATTTGTGCAATATATCTATAAAAATATTGACTATATATACAATAAATCGCATAATCTCGCTTGGAAATAGTCAAACTCAACAAAAGGGGGAACATTGAAAACAATTGTTAACTACGTTGGACAGATGCGTATTTATGGAATCATCGATATTTTGATTTTTGCAAAAGCACTTCAGTGTGATGCGGGTGAGATGATTGGGCTGGGATTGCTCTGGATGAGTTTTCTTTTGTATTTGGAATCGAGACACAGGGATAAACTTCGTCTTAAGGTTTCTCGGTGTGCCTGGATCATTGTTGGTCTTCCAACGTTGATTCTGTTGCCACTCTGGCTCCCGTGTGCATTTACGATGTGCGCAGTTTTGTATACCAAGAAAAAGAGAAATCGATTTTTTGGTTGTACATCATCAATATGGAGAGGGCTTCAAGGTGCTCTGATTGCATTTGCGTTTATGCCGAAATTTACACTTTTAGCATTTATTTTGTATGCAATTAGAAATCTTGTGGGGGATTTTCGGGATATTGGAGATGATTGGAATGATGGGGCAAGAACATTTCCGACCATGTTAGGGTTTAGGAAAAATCAAGTTTGGGCTTTCTGGGGTCATTTGGTTTCAGTAATTGCAACTACCATTCTTTGGTTTCAGTTCACAAATTTGAGTAGCGGATTATTGGTTATTTGCCTCACGCTCCAAGTAATATCTTATCCATTAACTCCTAGACAATCCAATCCATCGTATCTTATGTTCTGTAAATAATTTACCGTCCTGGCCTGACGTTAATCGGCCATTTTTTCTCAGGCCTGAGAAAAACACAAAATCCCCGAAAGGGGATTTTGTGTTTTTTTTAACTTTCCCACACCTCACTGCTAACTTTTTTTTAACTCTCTGATACAATATATATATTACAATATTAATCTAAAATAAATGAATCTAAACTTCACTCCTTTCTTCAAAAAACTCCGCAAATTCAGACCTGATCCGGCAGTCTCTATTATCTCCATAATATTCATTCTCTCAGTCATAGTAGTAGGATTCAACCAATTTTCTAATCAACTCGCCAGTGCCAACTGCTCCACACAATCAGACATAAACACGATAGTTTCTAATAAATCATCTATAGAGTCAACGCTTGCAAGTATAGATTCCCAAATAACAGAGAACAACAACAACCTCGTATTCCTCCAAGAGTCTCTTGTGACAAATCGCAATAATATAAACAGTATTTCTTCACAGCTTTCAAACTACAGTGACTATTACATATCTCAGGTCAAAAAAACGGTAGACGAGAGATACAGCACATACATGAGGGCAAAGAGTGTTTCTAGAAGAAACAAAAGCAAAGCTTCTCTGGATCTGTTAGACAAAATGACAGCTAGTTACAAAACAACCTACGAAAATACTTTAGCTAGCTACAATGATCTCATTCTTAAAA
>CAZOAK010000047.1:0-3017 GCA_964577785.1 uncultured Candidatus Saccharibacteria bacterium
AAAGTATTCGTGGTATTCGCCACAACGAACACCGTCCAGACTTAATAATCTGTGACGACGTTGAAGATGTGCAATCAACCAAAACTCGTGAGGGTCGAGAAAAGACTTATCATTGGCTCCGTGGTGAAGTTATTCCTGCTGGAGATAGAAATACCCGACTAATCATTGTCGGAAACTTGCTCCACGAGGATTCACTCTTAATGCGTATCAAGGACGAAATCTCAAAAGGCAAAGCAAAAGGTATTTTTAAAGAATACCCACTCTTAGATAAAAATGATCTATGCTTGTGGCCTGGAAAATACAAAGATACAAAAGATATTGAAGAGGAAAAACTAAAAGTTGCTAGTGAAATATCATGGCAACGGGAATATTTACTTCGTATTATTCCGAGTGACGACCAGGTTATTTATAGAGAATGGATTCAATATTATGATGATCTGCCCGGAACCAAGCATATGGGATATCGAGGTACTTATGCAGGAGTAGACCTTGCTATTTCGGCAAAGGATTCAGCTGATTTTACAACTATTGTTTCTGCTCATGTGTATAGCAGAAGAGAAAAAATGCGTATATACATACTCCCAAATCCAATCCAGCAGAAACTAAATTTCCCAGCGCAAGTGGATTTAATGAAAAACTTTAAAGCTACTAATATGCCAAGATCTAGCGACACTCTTTTTGTTGAGAGCGTCGCATATCAAGAAGCACTACCTCAAATGCTTGAACTTCATGGAATTACCGCAGAAGCAATTAAGCCGAAAGGAGATAAAAGAACTAGACTTTCTCTTACTTCGACTGCTATAAAATCAGGGATTATAAAGTTCCCCAGACAAGGGTGTGAAGATCTAATTGAACAACTAGTTGGATTTGGGGTTGAAAAGCACGATGATCTTGCAGACGCATTTTCACTACTCATAAATGCAACTCTCGATAAGCATTCAAATGAAGGTACCATAATAATGTTTTGGCTAGGTGGTGATGACGACAGTACAATTTATTATTCTGATTATGTTGATGTTGAGTCAGTGAAGTAGTCACGAGTATGCAATATTTCGCTAGTTCTGCATAGACTTAGCAAAACGCTCAAATTGCGTCATCAATATAATATGGAGACGCAATATATAAGCAATTTAGGAGTAAAGACAGAAGTACCAAAAACCAAGATTCGGTATGTCCTGTATGCTCGAAAATCAACCGAATCAGACGAAAAACAAGCCTTATCTATCGAATCACAGGTTAAAGAAATGCTTGCCATAGCCGACCGTGACGGCTTAACAGTTGTTGATATTAGACGTGAATCTCATTCAGCTAAAGAATCTGGTCAACGACCTGTGTTTAGAGAGGTATTAGAGGATGTAAGACGTGGTAGATATAACGGCATACTCACCTGGGCACCAGATCGTCTATCAAGAAACGCCGGTGATCTGGGATCAGTAGTTGACCTTATGGACGAGACAAAACTTCTTGAAATAAGAACATACGGGCAACACTTCAAAAATTCTCCCAATGAGAAGTTTCTTTTGATGATCCTGTGTTCACAAGCAAAACTTGAAAACGATAACAAAAGTATCAATGTAAAACGAGGACTGCGAACAAGATGTGAAATGGGACTTCGCCCAGGTCCTGCTGTGGTTGGGTATCTCAACGAAAAACGAATGGATAAAAAGTGCGAAGTTGTTATAGATCCAGAACGAGCACCGATAGTTAAACAAATGTTTGAAAAAGTGGCATACGAAAAATGGTCAGGTAGAAAATTGTACCATTGGCTTAAATTTGATCTGAATTTCAAAACTCGTAGTGGTACCAAAGGTCTTACCCTTAGCAACATTTATCTGATACTTCAAAATCCATTTTATTATGGAGTTTTCGAGTATCCACGAAAAAGTGGAAATTTTTATACTGGAAAACACGAGCCGATAATCAATAAAGAGCTTTTTGATCTAGTCCAAGAACAAACCAAAAGCCAAGTGTTACGAACCCAAGAGCCAAAAGAATTTGCTTTCACAAAAATGATGACTTGTGGGCTTTGTGGATCAGGGATCTGTGCTGACGAAAAGTTTAAAAAGTTAAAAGACGGATCGGTAAATAGGCATATCTATTATGGGTGTACGAGATCTAAGGATAAGAACTGTAAGTGTGGGTACATAAACGAAATTGAACTAATACAGCAATTTGAAAAGTTAATTGATCAGGTAAATATTAACGAGATTGGAATGAAGGATAAAATTAAATATGAAGTTGAAAGAATCAAGAGATTTAATCAATCTGTATTAAATACAAAACAGCAGATACAAATAAAAGACGTAGACATTAGAGACTACGCCAAATTTATTTTAAAAGATGGATTAATTGAGGAGAAACGAGAGTTGCTGACCTGTTTCAAAAGTAAGATTATTTTGAAAAATAAAGTAGTATCTATTTAGAAATCTTAACTTTTTTCTTTTTGGTTTTTCCCTTTATAAGATCGTTAAAGAATTCTAATTTTTTAAATAATTCATCAAAAGTAATAATTTCTACACCTTGAAGACTGTTTCTAAAAGTTTCGAAATTTTTAAGACCATCTTTAGGTAAACCGGAAATACTTCCAGCAATAACTAAACATTTTGGATGATACGATTCAAACCAATTTTCTTTTGTTCTCAAATTGGTAAATTCATGAATTAAGTTCTGTCTTTGATTTAAAACTTGGTTTACTGATCCAGACAAATCTGCAGATAATGAATATACGTCTTTGCCTCGATATGGCTTAGCCGAAAGAAGTTCGGTTTTGTGTGTTTTGAGTTCAATAATTGCCACATTATCGGTAAATTCATTTTTATATAAAAAATCAGTTACTTTCCCATTTTTATTATCGATCTCTTTACCGCCAGCATATGCTTGATTTTGGAAGAAGAAAACAGGAACGGCAAATAAGTTAGATATTATCCATGGATTTTCAATCAAGAACTTTTCCCAATCTTTCTCTAATTTATTATTGTTTAATTTTCTTTGTGATAGTTTTTTAAAATCTGATATCG
>CAZOAK010000048.1:0-2878 GCA_964577785.1 uncultured Candidatus Saccharibacteria bacterium
TCGTTTTTTATGCTGGCCACGTCGCTTCTGCTACGTGAACCAGTTGGTGGCTGAGGCTCTGGGACGAAGTTGGAACCTATTTGCTAGAAAATACGAATACGGAAGGAATTAGTCAATCTTCCTAAGGGATGGACCAACGTACGCATCAAAAATAAAGAAAAGGGGGAACAATCTGGGCTCCTGCTCCTTATTCATAATAAAGCGTCCCATACCATTCCATATACTACTGTATTTATAAAGCTTACTATCGGGACCCTTCACGAAGTAGGAAGCCCCAATTTTCCCAGTGCCACAGTCATCTGAGCCCATGTTTTTTAATTGTGTGAGACTTCCCAATTTCGTGTACCCTTTTTCGTCATCACCATAGTAGAATGGTACATCATATCGGAATATTACTTCTTTAATTCTCTCTCCGCGAGAGATGCATTTTTCTAGACCGGCATATCTTGCTTCAGGCGACATTTCTTTTTCGGTCAACCAACTTTGGTCAGGACGTTCTTGATAGACATGCGTAACATGACCCTCTAATGATGTAGGCATGGAGAATTGCAAACCAATCTCTGGGATTTGATAGTAAAAAAACTCGAGTGAACCATTCTCTTCCTGATCTGTCTCTATGGTCGGCGTTGTAATTTGCGTTGGCCGTAGTTGTAAGGAAATCCCTAAAACTATCCCTATCCCAAAAAATACGACGGAGAGGGCAATGATTATTGGATATTTGAATGATGGCATAAATTTACACTTTATTATTTTACTGCAAATGCTGAGAACATGGGACGCTGTTGGAACCTACTTAATTAACGTAAAAACTTAAAAGTCGACAGAATAGCTATAGTCTCATCCGAAATGTCCCTTGCTAGCTCAATTTGGCTTCTTTACTTGGTGTAGTGATCTGATACCCCTCTGTCCGGTAATAATTCCTGGTCTGTCATATTTTTTCTTTTCTACCTCCCATAATTCATGTAGTTCATTGAAAAGTTTTATCGCTTCAAGATATGAATTTTTATATTTTCCCGAAATAATCCATGCAAGCGGCACTTCATCCCATGTCCCCACTTCCCCGTTGTAAACTCGCCGAGATGTTGGATGATTATATGCGTGTCGTCTTTGCTCGATATCAACAAGGCCAGCATATTCTTTGGTGTGAAATAGCTCTGTTTTCTCTAACACCCTTTTAATGACATGATTTACTCTCCCTAACATCTCTCTCTTATTCCATATTTTTAGCGCATCTGAATTATCTTGATAGACGGCCATCAGAATTTCTAGCATAAAATGATCAAACGCAAGGAATGTATGAGCTACCAAATCAAAGCCAAAACGATATATTTCCCCAAGAAAATCTAGATCAGTAATCATCCGTGCATTATCTGTACCGATTGGACATTCAAGAATTTTGCTCTGAAAAAACTCTAATTTCTCAAAAGCAGTGTCAGCTACATTTAGATGATAAGGATACATTTTAGGCCAAAGATAGTGAATTGCTCCAAATTGTTCATGCAACACTGGTTGCACAACTTCGATAACAGCACCTGCTTCATGTGACTTTGCAAGGGTTGAATCTGAAATAAAGCGAAGATTCTTTGCCATATTTAGCTTGTGGCATGAGAAAGCGGTTTTAGCATTTTCTCGACTAATTCACTAGGGAGAACGGTATCGTGTTTGAGTTTATCTACTACTAATTTTGCTAAAGCCGTTTTTTTATAACAGATAGTTCTAATTTTTACATCATCACCCTCAATTTTTAATTCAGTTTCTACAGCGGTCTTATCTACATTAAAAATTTCCGCCATAATGCTCAACGGGTAAAGATATTCGATACCATTTTTTGACCATATTATAAGATTATCTTCCTTTACCCCCATAGTTTTCAGCTCAGCACTTAAACCATTCGGATGAACTAAATCGACGACAACAAAAAGTCTGTTACCGTATGGGCTTTTTTGGAGATCGCCCCCTAGTGTCTCCTTAATTGAATAGACTTTTTGTTTTACGTCACCTTGGCCAGAAGCTACTGTTATGCGTTTATTAGGAAATTTTAATTCTACAACACGCTTTAAGTAATCGTGATCGCTAGGTCCCTCAGTAATCAAAATCGCCGAGGGTAAGAATATTTTCTCCAAAGAGTTTCCAAGTAGGTTAAATTGAAGACGATGAAGCTCACCGATTGTTTCTGTTTGTGTTATGGTAACGACATCGTTTTCTTTAGAAACAACGAAATTATTTTTTGGTTCACGTCTATCAAGAAAAAGATGCGAATGTGTTGCTAGATAAACATTTGAAAGATGAGGAAACATCAGAGCACGTTTTTCTTGATCCTGTAAGAAGCTTGCGAATGCTTCTTGAACTTTAGGACTAAGCCCAATTTCTGGCTCATCTATTAAAATGGTATTAAATCGCGTATCTAAACATATACCAATTAATGTCATTAGTAATCTTGTGCCAGTGCTACCTAAGCCTAAGCTTTGGCCATCCATGTCTATATATCGCATGCTCAATTCATTTTCTGGGTCGACCTTTTGCAGGCTAAACTCTGAGCCAATAAGTTCACTACAAACTGAAAATAATTTAACTCGATCTTTGTCTGATAGATTCGCTATAACCCTTCCTAGATCAAGGAAATTTTGTTCGTGGTTAATTTCTGGTTGAAGATAACTATTTTGAAATTGATTCTCTAAACTTTGAATTTCATTCGGGTCACGAGTTTGCGTAGAAATCTGATGAATATGATAAAAACGAGAGGGTCCCACTAAATATGCAGTTCGACCAAGTTGTTGCTTTAGAGCTTTTAATACTGCGGACTTTCCAGAATTATTACCGCCACTTAAAACAGTTAAGTTAAGTGCCGTTCTCTGGCCACTAAAGGTGGGGATATCAG
>CAZOAK010000049.1:0-2773 GCA_964577785.1 uncultured Candidatus Saccharibacteria bacterium
TTGTCTGGCCTCCATATTTAATTGTAATGCGTGCAGCATTTGGTGCTGTACCTTCGACAACAAAATTAGTACTACTTACAATTGAATCTGCTACAGGATTTGTGATGGTGATAATCCCCTGTGGGTGAGCAGGGGGAGGATTTTCTGCGTACGGTGATACAGGTGTAGACATAGTTGTGCCACCTAACAATTTACTTATCTGATTAAGTCGTTGATTTTTGTCGTTACCTGCTAAGGTTGGGGTAAGCCACCCACCTTCTGCAAATTCATTCCAAGCATATATGAGAATAGTTTTTGTAAGTGTATCCTGTGGATGTGCCTTTACCCAGTCCATTGCTTCTTTTACATGGTTAGCAATCTCTGTTGGTGTGCCCTGAATTGCCCAATTAGGATTTGCTCCAAAATCATGGAAAAGTGGATTAATACCTTTTGGCCTTGGATCAAACCCAATGGCAGCGGTAGGAATAATTCCAAGACCTACCGGTTTGGCCATGTTAAGCTTGCTATCCCAAGTCGTGCGCGCATTTTGTGCTAATGTCTGATAATTATCACCGTTTCCAGGAACAGTAATTAAATAAGTACTAATATCTGTAAAACCGAGGTCAACAAGTTGCGAATAGTCCATTTTATTTTGAACCGCAACAAGAATAGGAGTTTTCCCAGTCACCCGTTTGTATCTAGTGATAAATGCATTAAACTCAGTGATGGCTTGTGAGCGGGTAATGCCGGATAAATATTCTTGAGGATTATATATATAAATAAGAGGGTTAGCAGATTTAGTAACTGTAAGATATTGTGGATCTGTTGTCCATTCAACAATTTTATCAAATACTGATGGATTTATAACAACATTAGCACCACCCATGAAAGCAAACTTCATCATATTTTTGTTGGGACTCGAAAGATAATTTTTTAATCCGTATCCATTACCCAAGAAAGCAAAGTAATCGAGACCGGCAGTAGAAGCTAAAAGTATTTCTTGATCCATTACAGCTTGAGAATCTTCGTGGACATCAATAGTTGTATCTGAACGAACGATGGTAAAATATGGTTGTGCATGTTTAAATTCTGGAAAAGCAATGAGTCCTTCTATCTCATTTCTCTGTCCAGAGGTTTCACCTGTGCTCCCTGAAAAATAAATTACACCTGTATTAATATGGTTTGGATCATAAGGAGCGTATGGTTTTCCAAAATATTCAACAACTTTATCAAAATCTAAAATTGTATATGATGTGCCAAATCCTTCAATAAGAATGTTAAAATCATAAATATCGACCTTACCATCTGAATTAAAATCTGGTGATGTGGCAGCGTAGATTGTTCCTACACATACTTTATAAAAAAATAAACCCAATAATATCAAACAGGTTAAAAATGATAATATTCTATTTGTATTATTCATTGATTATGTTATATTTCCAATAATACACCCATTCGTTTCTCTGTGTCTAATGATCTTTTTTTATTTTTACCGAAAATAATATAAGAAAATATTCCTAGTTTTATAAGATTTGAAGAAGCTATAACAATCCCTTCTTTTGATTTATAATCAAAAAGGATTGGTTTTAGTATGTCTTTTATTTTAGAAAAATTAAGATTATTTCTTGGTAATAAATAGTCGTTATTGGATAAAACATATGATTTCATCATAAAATCGTCTCCTATTAAGCTTTTTGCAGCTTTATATACATGTGTACCACCAGTGTGCCTAGTGTTTGACTCTGTAACATAAACTTTGTTATTTTTGCCGATTATGTAATCAACGTCAAAATATCCTCTGTAGCCAGATTTTGAATACCTCTTTCCCAGCTCTGAGCCGATTTTTATTAATTCGTCTGCCAATTTTTTTGGGATAACTGTGTTATGCACTTCTTGTCCTTTATAAAATCCATTATTGTCGACTCTCATTGAACAGTAATATAGAAAATTTACTTTTCCTTCTGAATCTATAAAAAACTCAACATTTGGGGTGCTTCTTACTTTAATCAACTCTTCAACGACTATTGGGAACTTTTTCCAATAGTCGTTTTTATTGAAAATGTTATTTAAAAATAGTTTTGTTATTTTATTTTTTTTAATTATCTTAACCCCCTCTCCACCGTGGCCTTTATTGGTTTTTATTACAATTCCTAACTTATATTTCTCTTTTAATTTGATTGCCTCGTTAATTAGTTTATGTGTTGAATCATAAATAATCCCGCTTGCCATCAGTTTTGGTATCACTTTTCTTATTCCTGACTTACTGCCAAAGTAGTCGACAGTCCACAGATTTGATTTATCAGGCAATTCTGGTGAATTTATGTTTAGCCCCCTTTTCCTCAGGTAATCAGTAAGATCTGAAAATTGTTTGCTTGCCGAATAGCTTGTAATAACAACATTTTTTAATTTTACCAGCTTATTAGTAATATCATCGTCGTTTAGAATGTCTTTAGAAATTTCACCAGTATTTTTATGAGGTGTTAAAACAGTAATTTCTTTGATACTGAATAATTGCTTTACGTATTCAATATAATTTTTATCAATGCTTTTTGGACAAATAAAAATAGGTTTATCTTCCTTGGCAATAGTAATCAAATCTCGCTCAGCCGCATTTGCACACCATTCAATTTCATAGTAATAATCCTTTTTATTTGAGATAGACTGAATTAGAGGCCAAACGTCCTCAGTGATATTAAAAATGTAAATATTATGCGGTTTCAATTTTGTGGTTCTTGTTAACTTTCGTATTCAAGTTTACCATCTTTGAATAAATACATGCATATTTCAAGAAATA
>CAZOAK010000050.1:0-1076 GCA_964577785.1 uncultured Candidatus Saccharibacteria bacterium
AGCACCGTTAGAAGTGTTATTCACATACGGATAATTGTTTGTTTGAGCTGTGTTAGCTTGTCTGTAAGCCCTAAACATTGGGTAACCATCAATACGAGAGTATCCTAAGAACTCAATAACATTACCTAAGTTAGAATAAGCTGTCTGTGGATCAGTAGTTGTTGCTATTGCCTTATTAGCACCACCATAAGGACTGGTATAAGAACCATAACCTATTGAAATCGTACTTAATAGTGTAGAAGGTAACGTGCTACCAGATACAGAAACTGTACCGTTAATAGATGTCCATACTCTTGCAACTGTACCGTCAGTCTTAACTAAACCACCAGAATTCTGGATTATAGAATAAGTAGCCATTACAGAATTAATCACACTAGTGAAAATAGAGTAAGTAGCGGAAGAACCAGCTGAGAAATCTAATTTGAAGATTTGTGGTCTTTCATCAGATAGACCCATATTTGTATCATCGTATTGAAAATCGATGTACAATAAGTCCATTTTAGGACCTGGTGATGGTTTTACTGCAACTAGGTCTAAACCTATTGTTTGTGCTGCTATTTTCATAGCTACTGGTAGAAGGTTTTGACCTAAATCACCAGAACCACCAACACCTGTATTTGACCAGTTTGAACCAATTGTGGTACCTGGTAAAATTGAAGGCGAAGGAGCTACTACGTTACCCAAACCTGCTACGTTTGATACGTTAGAGTAAGCGTTTTCATTGATAGAGTGGAACTCAGCATATTCTGACATCCATTCAAGTCTATCTGCATCCGAAACACCCATGTTCTCCAACACAGGAGACCATTTGTTAAATGCTTTTTGTTTGTCTATTCTAATTTGTGACATAATTTTTTGTTTTTTTTTATTTTAAATATATATTTTGCTCTAAACCTACTATTTTCAATAGGTGGATTTTTTATATATTTATAATTTATTGATTTCCTTAAAGAAAACTCATATTCTATATATTAGTTTGTATTCTTTCCTTTTGTATATATGGATTTTTTATGATTTAAATAAAAAAGACTCGTTTCCGAGTCTTTTTTATCAATCTATAAAGTATTATTTAAGTC
>CAZOAK010000050.1:1090-2604 GCA_964577785.1 uncultured Candidatus Saccharibacteria bacterium
TTTTCAGATAATTTATCCTCTTGAATTAATGCATCATGAGAAACCAATTTCTTAGAAGAAGTTTCTGGTTTACTAATATTTCTTGTGTACCAAAAATGCTCAATAGCTGATTCATTAGTTAGATCAGGATATAATTTAGCTTGAGAAAGAACCGATTTTTTAGTGCTTTCATTTAAATTTTCCCATACTGGTTTAATGCTATCAGGCATTAATCTAACCACTCTATTTTCTATAGTTTCGTTCTTTACCGATAACGCTTCTTGTATTAACCTTAACACATCAGCTGCATTATAGTAATTTTTATTTTCGTTAACATGTAATTTAACTAATTCTTGTTCTTCATTTGTCAATGAATAGTAACCATCCACTTGAGATTTATTTAAGAATTTCAAAAAATGTAGATCATTAGTTTCAACTACTTTACGTTTAGTTGCTTCAGATATTAATTTATCAATAGAAACCGATAATTCAGTATCTGATTCACCATGGAATGATGGCTCCAATGTTGGTGCTACATCCGTGATGGCAGGAGCAGAAGTAGGTACAGAATCAATGATATTTGTAGTATCAACATCACCAATAGTATCGGTTGGCTCTTCTGTAACAACATCTGTTGGCTCTTCTGTAACAATATCTGTTGGCTCTTCTGTAACAACATCTGTTGGCTCTTCTGTAACAACATCTGTTGGTTCGGCGATTACATCATTAATTTCAATTGTATCAATTGGTTCAGCAACTACATCTGTTGGTTGTTCTGAAACAGAACTTGAAGAAGTATTATCAACTGGCTCATCAGATTTAATTGGATTTATTTCAGCACCAACAATATTCTCATCTTCAATTTTTGTAACTGGCTCTTCCTCTAATACATCAGTTTCATCATCAAATCCCCATTCTTCTAAAGTAGGAATTAAATTAGATACGTCTTCATTAAGTTTAGTTCCGTTTAATCTTTCAGTGATTAAACCAGCATAGCCTATTACTTTATCCAAATTCTCAGAAATATAATCACTATAAGCTATTGTATCATCTAAATGTTCTGCTATATATTCGCTATATGCTATGTTACCTTCAATATGTTCTGATAAATATTCAACATAAGCAATTGAATTATCCACATTCTCAACAATGTATTCGCTATAAGCAATAGCTTTATCTAGATTTTCAGCAATGTAATCACTATAAGCAATTACTCTATCTAAATTTTCAACAATATATCCTGTATATTCGATAGTCTCATCCACTTTACCAGCAACATATTCTGTGTATTGTATTGATCTATCAAGATTTTTTGCTAAATCTTCTGAATAAGTAATTGATTGCTCTAGATTTTCAGCAATATAATCGTTATATGCTACTAGTTTTTCAGATACTTCTCTAAGATTTTTATTGTCATTTACAACAATTTGAACCTTTTCAGCTAAGTAATCTAAATATTTAACCATTTGTGTGTTTGTTGTGTTTAAGTTTTCGTAGTATTCTAGAAGTTTTTCTAATTCCTTAGGTTCCATCTT
>CAZOAK010000051.1:0-2566 GCA_964577785.1 uncultured Candidatus Saccharibacteria bacterium
CTGTCATCACAGGAAAATCAGCAAGGAAAATTTCCTGCTCTTTTTCGCCTCCAAAAACTTTGTTTTTTAGTTTAACAAATATCTTTAACGGTGCTTCGTAGTTGATCTTATTTTCTTTTGCAAATCTCTCATCAAATTTTGGAGTTCCTATTTCAAACTTTCCAAATGAGAATTCAAACTTCTTGCCTGAGTAGTCGGCAATGTTTTGGAATTCGTTAAATACTTCACCGAGTCCTTTTTCTACAACCCACTTATATGAACTTACTTGTCCTTCTACCAAATTTGGTAGTGGTGCAAGAGGCTCCTTAAAATTTTTAAAATACTTCTTATTCTTCGTGTTGGCAGAGAGGCCCAACTTTTGCGATACAGCACCTTCAGTATGTGTTTTAGACATAATTATTTTCTCATTCAAAACAGAAAATAACACAATACCTCCTCCTTCAAAAGAAGTATTGTAATATCTTATTGTTTAATAGATGAGCAAGATGTTAGACCTATTAATAATATAAAACTATTGACAAGCTCTGAATAACACAATCTTGCTATGTCACGCGTGATTATATCACAACCATTCCTAAGTGCAATAGGTGTGGATATCTATTTAGAACCTTCTGCCCTCCAATCCTCAATGGCTTTATGATTTCCCGATAGCAATACCTTCGGTACCTTATATTTTTTACCTTTATATTCCAAAACCTCTGGTCTTGTATATACATCACTCGAAGCCACCCGCTCTTCCTCTCTAGAGTCAAAATTACCTAAAACACCTTCAATTTGACGAGAAATAGAATCAATTACAATCATTGCGGGTATTTCGCCACCAGTCAATACATAATCCCCCACAGAAATATCCTCTGTTTTAAATATCTTTTTAACTCTGGCATCTATCCCTTCGTATCGTCCACAAATCAGAATCATATCTGTATATTTTTTAGAGACAGTTTTAGCATAATCTGTATCAAATTTTTTCCCACTCGGACTAAAAAATATAATTTTTACTTTTAACTTTTTACTTTTTACTTTCTTCAAAGCCGCTTCAATCGCCTTTATGACAGGCAGGGCTTCTAGTATCATCCCTGGGCCTCCACCATATGGCTTATCATCAACTCGGAGATACGGTTTATCCTTACCCTTTTGAGATTTATTAGCCTTAACAAAATCCCGAGGATTATAGAAATTTACTTTGATTTTTTTCTCCTTTATCGCCCGCGCCAAAATAGACTCGGATAAATACGAGGCGACTAGATCGGGAAACAAACTTATAATATGAAAATTCATATACATAACTTATAACAAATAACAATAAAAGCAAGAAGCCGCGCCCAAAGGGCGCGGCTTCTTTTCTAATTGTATTTTCTACTTTCCACCTTCTACCTTCTACTTTCGAACTAGATATTCAAATCATCCATCGCCTCATCAACTGTCTTCATTGCACTACTTGTCGGAGCTGTAGCACCTGCTGATTCTCTATTATCCATTCTTGTCGAACCTTCTGGCTCATTTATTTTAAGATTAACTCGAGCGTTGTTTTTCATACCAACAACTCGGAGCATTGTGCGAATAGCTTTCGCAGTGTTCCCCTGGCGACCGATGACCTTACCCATATCTAGCGGATCTACTGAGAGTGAAAGTAATACCCCCATCTCATCTACTGTTCTATCTATAACTACTGCACTTGGATTGTCTACAAGTGACTTGACTACGAAGTCAAGAAATTGTGCGTCTTTTTCTTGCATATCAGAATTATTTTTTATTTTTAATTTGCGACCGCAGTATTATTACTGCTTGATAACATAATACCACAAAGTTAAATAAAAATACAAAATGGAAACAGCTTGTTAGTTGGCGAGGTGGTAAGTTTATAAGGAAAATACGACGCCTATGGCGCCGTATTTTCCAATTCCCTAACAACCTAACTAGCTTACAACCTTCCTATTTAGTTTTTTTTACTTTTGGGGTTCTGCGCGGTTGGACGTTAATTTTCTTGCCTTCAATTATTTTATGTGTGACCAATAGATTATGTACTGTTGGAGTCGGTTTAACACCATTCTTTATCCAGTGCAACACTCTGTCTTTCTTTATCTCTGTATTATCCTTTCTAAAATCATGAGATCCTAGAACCTCTAGAAATTTACCAGTCTTGGTACTATTTTTTGAATCAGTCAAAAGAAGCCTAAATGTTGGCTCGTGCTTTCTACCTGTTCTTTGCAATTTGATCTTTAACATGGGGTGTATATTAGCAGACAATAATTATTTGGTCAATCTGAGCCATCCAAACCCACCAGAATAAAAAAATGCCTACTAACATGGTTAGCAAGGCAATTTATCATTTAGCCACAACACTCTCCCAAAAGGAGACTCGATACGTCTAACCAAACTAGTTGATATCGAACAAGGTCCTCCGCTAACAAATGATTTTGCTGGCTTAATAGTAATAAAACCATCACCTATCTCACAGCAATAAAACATAGCCACGAGCACTTTGCCCCCACAAACCTTGAGGTCGAGAGAGAGTACTGCATCAGGAACAACAACCAAAAAACAGGATCCGAAAATAGTCATACTA
>CAZOAK010000052.1:0-414 GCA_964577785.1 uncultured Candidatus Saccharibacteria bacterium
CTGTGTTTTGTAATTTGGATATGCTAAAATAAGCTTGTTTAAGTCGGCAAACACATAGTTCAATCCTAGTCCAGTTAAGCCGACAGAGGTTTTTATTAAAAGTAACTTCATATAATCCCTTTAATCCCTTATCCAAAAATAACAATAAAATTCCTTAAATATCCTATTTTGGGATATTCGAATATAGGTTATATTATCAAATCTATCGTATGCCAAACAATATATATCTTGAAGATCACAAAAAATTTATTGAACCCTTACCGAGTGGTGAGTACACAGGTAGTAGAATTATAGAAGTTGCACTGAACCAAAAAAAAGTTGTCGGTTGCGTTCCAGTTAGTACAAGTGAAATATTAACCATTAATACCCCCTCGGATTTAAATAGACTACGGATACTAGCCAAAGCAAGCTTGA
>CAZOAK010000052.1:424-2556 GCA_964577785.1 uncultured Candidatus Saccharibacteria bacterium
TCTTGAAGATCACAAAAAAATAATAAATAAGCTTAAACAAGCAAGGTTAGAATCAGGACTTACGCAGTCTGAAGTCGCAGGAAAACTTAACAAACCTCAATCATATATTTCAAAATCAGAAAATGGTGATCGTAGAATCGATATAACTGAGCTTAAAAAAATGGCTGCTTTATACAAAAAAGACATTAGCTTCTTCATTAAATAAACAAATGAAATCATTAAACGATAAGAATGTAGATGAAAACAAGCAGAAGATAATTAATTTGTTTCTAAATAATGTAAAAGGTAAAAAATCTGATACCTCAAGCTACAACAAAAAGCATTCTGGAAAAGAGGGTCATTGGTTAGAGACACAAATGGGAATTATTCACAACGCAAGCAACGCACCAGATATTTTAGGTTTTGAGATGAAAAACGAAACAAATTCAAAAACAACTTTTGGTGACTGGTCCGCAAACTATTATATATATCATGATTCTAAATATGGAATTGATCGTGATAATTTTCTAAAAATATTTGGAAAGCCTAATCCAAAGAAAAACGGCAGATATTCTTGGTCAGGTGAACCGTGTCCAAAAATTATCGACATCCACAATAAGTTTGGTCAAACTATAAAAATAGATCAGAATAATAATATCTTGGCAGTATACAATTTCAAATTTGATACAAGAGCAGATAAGCAAAATATCGTGCCTAATAACATGCAATCGGAGGAAATTGTTTTAGCAAGATGGAATGCAAAAAATCTAAAACAGAGTGTTGAACGTAAATTTGACAATAACGGCTGGTTTAAATGTATAAAAAATAACGAAGGAGTTTACATAGATATCATTTTTGGCAAGCCTGTAAACTTTAGAAGGTGGATTACCGGAGTTAAGGCTGGCTTGATCTTTTTTGATAGTGGTATGTATCAAGGAAATGCTAGAAATTATTCTCAGTGGAGAGCAAATAATAAATACTGGAATAGTTTAATTATCAATTAAAAATTTTTGTTGAGTAAATTGATTTTGCAAGCTTCTTAATCACTGGTACCGCGACACTATTTCCAAATTGCTTATAAGCCTGCATATCGCTCACTGGGATAATATAACTCTCTGGATATCCTTGTAATCTCGCTGCTTCTCTTGGTGTTATCTTTCGTGGATTTTTACCTTTTTGTTCAATCAATATCTCAGATCCATCTTTGTAATACCTTGCCGAAATGGTACTTGTATATTCTGATTCTTCATTAAACATTGAATATCCAAAGCCATTACCTTTTTCTCTATGTTCTTTCTTCCTCCTTTGATGCCCAGCCCACAATTTATCAGAAATAGTATGTTTTGGATCGACTTCTTTTTCTAGAATGTCACCAAGTTTTGTTTTTGTTTTTGGTTCTACAGGAAATTTAAAATTAACATTTTCCTTGAATCCTATTATATAAATTCTCGCTCTATTCTGAGGTAAACCAAAATCTTTTGCATTGAGTACCTGATGAAAAACTTTATACCCCAGCTTTTCAAGAGTTCCTACTATAACTTTTAAAGTATTGCCCTTGTCATGAGTTCCCAAATTCCTTACATTTTCAAGAAAAACAACTTTCGGTTTGTGATGATCAACAATTCTAGCTATATCAAAAAAAAGTGTACCTCTGATATCTCCAAATCCCTTCTTTAAACCCGCTTGAGAAAATGGTTGACAAGGAAAACCTGCAAGTAAGACATCAAATGGAGGTATCTCCTCAGCTTTAATTTTAGTTATATCTCCATATGGGACTTCGCCAAAATTAGCACTGTATGTTTTTTGCGCGTGTATATCCCATTCTGATGTAAAAATACATTGTCCACCAATACTTTCAAATCCCAATCGAATTCCTCCAATACCTGCAAATAAATCTATAAATTTAAATCTTCCACTTTTTTCTTTTTTACTTGGATTTGTAAATAAACCACTTAGTATTATCTGTTGTTTAACACTGGTCATTAATTAATTTTAGCATTTCTATAAATAAAAATTAGGGGTTATTACGGTTTTATGTTAAAAAATTTAATGTTACTTTGTGTTTTATAATTTGAATATGTTAAAATAAGATAAATTAGCGGGTATAGTACAATGGTAGTACATGAGATTTCCAATCTTATGACGCGAGTCCG
>CAZOAK010000053.1:0-2323 GCA_964577785.1 uncultured Candidatus Saccharibacteria bacterium
GAGGATCGAGTAGTGGGACTCAAGGGGTAAATGATGTTGATGCGGTGGGGGGAGGTGGGGGTAAGTGTTGCGTATGTTTCTATGGGGTTAACAAAGATTCTTGCACATTTGAAAAAAGTTGTGATGGTAAACTCAAAGCTCTCAAGAGTCAGGGGATTTGTGAAAAGACTGCGGAGCTACCAAATCCAGGTCCTAATGAGGATTTATATCAAACTTCAGCTAGGCAGGTAGAGTCAATTTGTGGTGATAAAAAATATGGTGATAAACTTCTTGTTATACAAGAAGATCATAGTTGTGAAGGCTATAATAATTATTGTTCAGATCTTTCTGCTGCAATAGTTGAAGAGTATTTGGCGCAAGGCACTAAATTACCTTCAGAGATTAAGGTTGATGATAGCGGATGTTATGTGGCATATTGGAAAGATAAGTTTGTAGCCGGTGCACAACGTCTTAGAATATATTCAAAAGAATATGGGATAGATTTTATTTTAGAAGCAAATCAGGCAGTAGGAGCTCCTTTTAATACTTATAAATACGGTTCAACTTGTGCTGGTACTATAACAGTAAATGTTTGTCCAGTAGTAACTGTCGATTATCCTGCCTGTGGAGGTGTTTGTAGTTTTAGTGGAAATGAAGATGTTATCGATTGTGAGAATAGTTCGGGTAAAATCGTAAAACAAAAATGTGTTTTAGAGAGTGGGTGTCTTACCGAAAGTGCTAGTAATCCAAATAATTGTGCTCCAGTAAATCCATCTGGGCCATGTTGTCCTAATGGTAACTGGTTATCAGTATAAATATATTCTAGTTATATTTAATCTTGGTTGATATGAATAAGTCGCACCTAAAGGGTGCGACTTATTCATATTGCTTTCTTCCATATTTTGATGTATTCTATCGTCTACGAAGCTCGGTCTTCGCTTTTTAATTTGCATTAAAATAATTATTATATATTTGCTTATAAGCTGCCAAGCTTCTAAGCCCTAAGCTTATTTATTTATGAACAGAGACTATCCATTAGAAAAAGTAAGAAATTTCGGTATCAGAGCCCACATTGATGCAGGTAAAACAACCACATCTGAGCGTATTTTGTATTACACAGGTATGAGTCATAAGATTGGAGAGGTGCACGATGGTGAGGCAACTACAGACTGGATGGAACAAGAAAAGGAGCGAGGTATCACGATTACTGCTGCTGCTATCACTTGTTTTTGGAATCCTACTTACATGGGTAAAGATCAGTCACAACTACATCGTTTTAATATTATTGATACACCAGGACACGTGGACTTTACAGTGGAGGTAGAACGATCTCTTAAAGTTCTAGACGGAGGAGTTGTTGTGTTCGACGGAGTGGCCGGAGTAGAGCCACAATCAGAAACAGTTTGGAGACAAGCTGATAAGTATAAAGTTCCTCGATGCTGTTTCATCAACAAGCTTGACCGAATGGGTGCATCTTTCGAAAGAAGTTTTGCTTCTATCCTAGATCGTTTGAATAAAAATGCAGTTAGAATGCAAATACCAATTGGACTTGAAGAAAATCACATCGGAGTGATAGATCTTTTGAAAATGAAAGCATATTATTTTGAAGGAGAGATGGGAATTCAAATCAAGGAAGAAGAAATTCCTGCTGAATATCTAGAAGATGCTAAGAAATATCGCGCGATGCTCGTAGAAAAAGTTTCTGAATTTGATGACGAGCTTACAAATGCATATCTTGAAGGTAAAGAAATTTCAATCGAAGATTTGAAAAAGACAATTAGAAAAGCAACAATTGCTAACGAGCTTTTCCCAGTGTTTACAGGTTCAGCACTTAAAAACAAGGGTGTGCAATTAGTTCTAGACTCTGTTATCGAATACCTTCCATCCCCACTTGATATTCCACCAGTAAAAGGATTAAATCCTGAGACAGGTGAAGAAATGGAGAGAAAGGCATCTGACACAGAACCATTCGCAGCACTTGCTTTCAAACTACAGACTGATCCATTCGTAGGACAACTCACATTCTTCAGAGTATATTCTGGAACTATTGAAGCAGGAAGTTATATCTATAACTCAACAACAGGAGAGAAGGAGAGACTTGGAAGAATCGTGCGACTTCAAGCTAATAAGCGAGAAGAGGTTAAGAAAGTTTTTGCTGGAGAAATCGCAGCCGCTGTGGGACTCAAGAATGCCAAAACTTCTCATACATTCTGTGATGAAGCGAATCCTATAATTCTAGACCCAATTAAATTTGCTGAACCAGTGGTGTCTCTCCGAATTGAACCAAAAACAAAAGCAGATCAAGAAAAAATGGGTATGGCTTTGAAGAAACTTTCTGATGAAG
>CAZOAK010000054.1:0-2019 GCA_964577785.1 uncultured Candidatus Saccharibacteria bacterium
TAAATAAAAAAGTGTATCTTTGCCAACGTAATTAAACTAAAATATAAACAAATGACATTGCAAGATTTTCAAACATTGCTAAAAGATTATTCAAACGAGAATAAGACAGATAGCTACATAAAGAGTTTTAAAAATATAGTTTATCAAATAGCCTCAGCAACTAATAAAGATAAAGACTATACTAATAAATGGCTATGGTCAAAAAAAGCAAACTATTTAGACCAAGTTATTTATGATTTAGATAGAATAGGATTAGAGCTAGACGGAAAACATATCACTTTAACAGTTCGTGGAATAACTTATGATTACATTGCTTATACAATTAAGCTAAAGAAACTATTTCCTAATGCAGCTATTGACGTTGAATTGTTTTTTGAAGGTGATACTTTCGAGATACAAAAGGAAAGCGGAAAAGTAGTTTATACTCATAAAATAGCAGACCCATTTACATACAATAGAACTAAATTAAAAGGTGCTTATTGTGTTTTAAGAGTTACTAATATTGGAGAGTACCACATAACAATGTCTATTGAAGACTTAAAAGTACACGAAAATTTATCCAATATGAAATATTTATATGATAAATGGTGGCGTGAATTGTATAAGAAAACGGTTATACGAAAGTGTTTAAAAGTTCATTTTGAACAAGAGTTTGAAGAACTAAATGACATTGATAATGAGTCAATGGGTTACGAATTAGAGAAAAAGCAGCCATATAAACATAGAAATTTATCCATAGAGGCTATAAAAGAACTATTCGCAAAAGCTAAGGACTCAAAAGAATGTCATTTGATATGGTCTGAATGTACGGAGGCTCAACAAATAGATTTGCAGGAAACTTTTAAAACTTCATTAAATGGACTTTAGCAATTATACTTTTCGCAGTCATATGGTAGGGCAAATTATATCAGTTCCTAAACCATTAACAGGAAATCAAATTAAGACTTTATCTGCTTATTTAAAAAAAGAAAAACCATTAACTGAAAAGCAAAAAAAAGACCTAATATCTTTGCAGCATAAGCATAATCAAAGCAAATCATATGAATTGACTGACGGAGCTAAAAAAATACTAAATAAGGTTGTATTCTATGAAAAGCACAATAGAAGAAAGGTTTTAGAGAATCAATATTTAGAAAAAGGTTTAATAGTAGAAAAAAGCAGTCGAGACTTATTAAGTGAGGTTTTAAATATAGCCTTAATTGCTGACGATGAGCAAAGACAAAATGAATGGGTACGTGGTAAAAGAGATATAAACACTAAAGACGTAGTTATTGATATTAAAAGTAAATTCAACTATGATACATTTTGTGACTCACTTTTGGAAAGTACAAACGAAGTATATCTAAGACAATTAGACTGCTATATGGAACTATGGGAGGTTAAACAATCTTTACTTTGTCACGTTCTTATTGACACTCCAGAGCATATTGTAAATAGCCTAATAAGAAAACTAGACTACAAAGAAAACATTTTAGATATGACAGGAAATGTTAGAGACGAGTCAATCCAATCAGTAGTGGATTTAGTTCAAAACTCAATTTATACACGTGAAGGGCTGGAAAATCTTTGTAGTGGTTCAGAAAACTTACAAATTGAATGGTTTCATGACTTTGTAGAAATACCAATTTCAGAACGAGTTCATATGATTCCGCACTCATTTAACAAAGTTCGCATAGAGCAAAGAAACGAATGTATAAAACTAGCTAGAGAGTATATGGGAACGGTAAACCCTATTAATAACTTAATTCAGATTACAAAGTGAAGTATTTAGATTTGATAATTAATTTTATATTGTAAAGTAAAAGATATGTTTGTATTTGTATATAGTAAGGATTTTAAAATAAAAGTCTTAAGTTTAGAAAATTCTCAAAAAGAGCACGACTCATTAATAGAAGAAGGGTGGGTACATAAAAGTACATTAAATCCTTGCATTTTTTTAGAATTTCTAGGTAATGATTGTGGTGGTGACGACTTTATGTATGAAATGTATTTATTAAAAAAATAAGCAAATGACACCCA
>CAZOAK010000055.1:0-1966 GCA_964577785.1 uncultured Candidatus Saccharibacteria bacterium
ATTCATATTGAAGTTTAGGAAGTGTGAACATAATGATATAATCATACCATATTGGTAAAACCAATTACGATGCCTCGTCGGCTAACGGTAAGTAAACTTGTAACAATTTACAAGCAAGCTTGGCCTTTATCTGATTTGGCAAATGATGCCTCGTCGGCTAACGGTAGGCCAAATGATTCTGGATCATTTTATCTTCGTTCGAATCGAAGCGAGGCAGCAAAAAATATGTTATTATAAATAATGTATTTAGTCGTTCATGTTTTAATATCTGTTTTTAACTTAGGATATTCGATCTATTCTGTCTTTTTCCCATCTAGAAAATCAAACCTTAAAATTCTTTTTCTAACACTGGCTTCTATTTCAACAGGTATTTATTTGATATTTACAGGACAAGCTAGTTTTGACAGATTTTGTATAAGCGGAGTTTCTATGATTATATTCTCACTAATCACTTCTGCTCTGGTAAGAAAAAACTTAAAACAAAAGGTGTTAGACATTCAAATTTAATTTATATATTTATACTTTTCTCCGAAACTAAGGTAAAATATGGTACTTAGACTAATAAATAATAATGCGAGTAATTTATAAAATTTTTGTACCAATATCTCTTGTTGTACTGTCTGTGTTTACAATCTACTACATTTACCTTGGGCCAGTCGCAAAAGATAATGCTATTGTTACGTTTGTAGTTCCTCAAAATAAAGAATCTTTCAATTTGTATGAATCTCTATACAACCAAAAATTAATAAAAAATAAAAAGTCATTTATGATTTTATACGATTTTTTTTCAAAATCTTTAGATGTCAAATCAGGGGGATATGAATTATCAGGGTCTATGAGTTCTTGGGAAATAATTAAGGCTATAAATGACAAACCGGATCTACTTTGGGTCAACATCTTGTATTGTCCAAGAAAAGAGCAAGTTGGTGAAAAACTAGCAAGCGTCCTTGGATGGGATAATACTAAATTATCAGAATGGAACGAGCTGTATAAAAACACCGATTACTACGAAGGTGTATTCTATCCAGATACTTATTTAATTCCAGTCAACGAACCAGTAGCTGATGTTGCCAAGCGATTTATTCATAATTTTGAATCAAAGTTTTTACCATATAAAAATCAGTATTTAGAAAAAAATGTAAAATGGACAACAGGAATTAAAATTGCTTCACTAATCGCAAGAGAAGCAGCCGGCAAAGAAGACTCGAAACTAATATCAGGTATTATTTGGAACAGATTAAATCAAGATATGAGACTACAAATTGATGCAACAATGCAATACACACTTGGGAAAAATGAGAATGGTAGCTGGTGGGGCAGCATTTCTTTAGCAGAAAAACAAAGCGATTCACCATATAATAGCTATAAACACGAAGGTCTACCGCCTACACCTATTTGTAGTCCAAATATTGATTTTATTGAGGCTGCTTTAAACCCAGATGCAACAGAATGTATTTTTTATCTTCATGATAGTAACAAACAAATACATTGCGCAAAAACATACGAGGAACATCTTTTGAATATTAAGTATTATTTATGATTACAAAATGAAAAATATCACAAACAATTTTTGGGGGGGATTACCAAAACCCTTTAGTGTGCTTGCACCTATGGAGAACGTAACTGATTTTGTTTTCAGAGAAATTGTATCTACTGTACTTCCAAAACCAGATGTTTTGTTTACAGAATTTACAAATGTTGATGCTCTTAATTCAAAGGGTTTTGAAAAAACAATTCATAGATTTAAATTCAGTAGAAAACAAAAACCAATTATAGCTCAAATCTGGGGAACAAATCCTGAACACTTTTATAAATCAGCTCAAATTGTAGAAAACTTAGGATTTGATGGCGTCGATATAAATATGGGCTGCCCTGTAAAAGCAGTTGTCAAAATTGGCGCATGCTCAGCACTGATAAACAATAGACCGCTAGTTTCAGAGATAATCGAAGCTACAAAAAGTGGAGT
>CAZOAK010000056.1:0-1936 GCA_964577785.1 uncultured Candidatus Saccharibacteria bacterium
CATATACCGTGAATGTCTATGTTTAATGTTCTAGGATTGTTAAGTGATTGAATGTATTTAATCATTATAATTCAGTATTTTCTAACTTATATACCATTTGTTTCTTTTCGTCAAAGTGTAATTCATATTCTTTACAAAAAGACCTAACCATTTTTCTAAACTCTTCAAATTCCCAAGTTGTTAATTCATTATTATTAAATAATAATCTCATTTTATATAACAATCCATTAGGACGTCTTGTAAATTCATTTTGAAATAAATTACTATCTTTCATTTGTTTTAAATTTAATTACACTGCAAAAATACTAATTTTATTTTAAACTATCTATTATTTGTAATCTCTTTTGAGTTATTTTTTTAATATCGTTCCGCTGTATAAACCATTCCACTTGCAAGGCTTGCATATCTGAATAATAATCGCCAAAGTTAATTAGTCTTTTAACCGCTTTTTCAAAGGTCTTTTCATTTACTTTTAGTGCTTTGGTTTTCTCATAGCAGCCTCCGTTGGTAACGCCTACAATACCCATACTCGCATACTCTAAGGCTCTCAAATCGCTTTTGCAGAGCGTAAAAGTATCGTTAAAACTTGGCAGAAGTCCTATTGTAATATCTTTGTAAAGCTCCATATAGTTTTGACCTGTCGGCTTTCGCACCCCTATACTATGCTTTCCGTTTCCTGTCATTATTTTTAAGTACCATTCGCTTTGAATTTCGCCTTTTGTGTAGCCTCCTAGAATCCGTTTACATTTATAGTCAGCTTGCAGAGGCTTTGCCATTGTGAATAGATTATTTACGTGACCAGCACCGCCGACCCAACCAATAGCGTGTTCTTTTGGTTCGTTTTTTACATTGTGCTGAATAAAATTCGGCAAAACTTCACTGTCATAACCTAGTTTTTTAAGTTCCTTTTGGAGCGTATAAGTCGAGGTTGTAATAACGTCTGCAAGGTTTAAAGAATCTAATATAGGTGCTATCTGCTTAATTTTGTTTTTTGAGTGCAACCAGTGATATTTAGGCAGCTCTATCCAATCGTCTAAGTCTACAACTATTTTAACTCCTTTGGCTTTCAGCTTCTCAATATCGGTTAAGCATTGATTAGGCAAACGGTTAAACACTACAACGTCATAATCTGTCGTTACAACTCCGTTTGTCATTATAACCTCGTGGTCTTTTGCTAAATGTTTGTATGGAGTTAAAAGCCTGTGAATATTGACTCCTATTGAACTATTTTCTATTAAGGCTATTTTCATTTGGCTTTTAATTCTTGACGAGTTAAAGCAAAGTATATATTTTGTAATTGGTGGACGTATTCAATTTTAACAGATATTGCGTGACCAAATTCAAATTCAGCTATTGTTAACTCATTATTGCCATAATAAAATTTTAAATTATCTGCTTGTAAATTATAATCTGTAAAATTATCCTTACCACTAAATCCAAAATATAACAACCAGTCTTCTGTTAATGGAATAGGGTGTATTTCTGTTAAAGGCTTGCACCACAATTCATTTTCTATAGAGTCTTCTGAAATTTTACATACATTAAATATGCTTTTATTCCATTCAATAATATTGCCTATTCTTAATTCATTTGCTTTTATCATTTTTAATTTGTTTAATTACGTTGGCAAAGATAACTATTTATTTTTAAATAGCAATGATTTTATTTTTTACCGAAAATTAATCTATCTTTTTTCTAGCATTTTCAATTAGCATTCCAGCTCCAATAGCTCCGATTACTTTTAAAAAACCTAGTTTCTTTTGATTTTTATTCTGCTTTTCAAGGCTTTTATTTAAGTCCTTTTGCGCTTCATTTAGACTTAGACAAGCATTTAGTGCCGTATCACACTTTTTAATAGCTGTATCGAGTGAAAATATGTCCTTTTGCGCCTCTAAATATAACGTATCAATATTAGTATAAGTGATTGTATCTGTTC
>CAZOAK010000057.1:0-1846 GCA_964577785.1 uncultured Candidatus Saccharibacteria bacterium
CACTATCGCCGGAGATTTTATTGAAAATACAAAAAATTTTGATCAAGTATTCGACCGCGAGTTTGTAAGCGGTGATAATGTGCTGTATCGGGTGGGGGATTAAAACGCATCTCTATTTGAGGTATCTTTGAGTCGCCATTTTGAGCAATGAGATAGCAGGCATATCGATCAAGTTTCCAGTCCTTTATTGCACTTTTACTACTAGACCCTATAGTAACCAATTTAGTTCAATTGTCTTTCATTAAATCGTTACAATTCGCTGCGGACTTTTCGTTCCATGATGTTACGAGACACATTGCCGGAAGCAACTAAGACCTCTTTGTCATTCAAGATCAAGAAGCTGTCCAATTTTTGAATCCAATCTTTCATGTACATGACGCGTCTTTCCACACTCTGCAATTCTGCAAAAGACAAAAATTGCTCGACTAGCAGATTCAATCTTTTCAGTTCCAACTCCTTTAGATAATTCTTGGCGATCTCCGCCTGGTTGCGTGTGATAACCTCTCCTTTCCAATTTGTAAGTCCCATATTTATCTTTTTGCTATCAATTCGCTTAACTACAATCTCTGTAGCAGTCATACCTGTAATAGCGAAATAAATTTATTTTGAACAGTGGCAAAGAATTGTTTGGCGTAATCCAACTTCGGATTGTAATCCGCGCTAGTGGCGAAAACATCTCTGACTTTTTGATAGAAATTTGCTTCTGAAGTTCGAATTTTCCTGATCCGCTCCTCCCACTCTTCGAAATATGTCTTGCGCACTCGTCCTTCAGCTAGACGCTCATCGTCCATAACAAAACCTTTTATGATGTATTCTTTCAGTTTTTGAGTAGCCCATATGCGGAATTGAGTGCCACGAATAGAATTGACACGGTAACCAAGAGAAATAATCGCGTCCAAGTTATATAGTTTTAGTAGTCTTACTATGGTTCTATTTCCTTCTTTTTGAACTATCGAGGATTCCTCGGTAGTTGCATCCTCATTTAGTTCACCTTCCGCGAATACATTTTTAAGATGAAGAGATACATTGTCAATGCTACAGTCAAAAAGCTTAGCCATCTGTTTTTGTGATAGCCAAACTGTGTCGTGCTCAAGACGGACATCGATTTTGGTTTGTCCATCCTCTGTATTATAGATAATGATTTTATCTTCCATAACACAATTTTACCACGGCGATAGATCTTGAAATCAAGAGCGTAAACGTGTTGTGAGTTTTTTACAGGTATTGTTAGATGCGCCTGACTCCGTTAATTGGAAAGCTCGAATGTCACCATAAAGAACGTAAAATAAACTCACTTTTCCTAAATTAGAATGAATATTGTTTTAACTCATTACCAATTTTGTATTGAAATTGATTATCTGAAAGCCATTTAATAAATACATAATTTCCCCTCATATCCTCCTCTTTAGGAATAAAGTCAATTTTATCATTCAATGTTTCTGAGTCTTTTATGTAAAATGCACATATTGCTTCCCAACAACCACCACGATAAACAAAATTTGTTCCATTGGGCGAAAAACTAATAAACTTATTTCCTATATAGTATTTTGTAAGCAGACTTACTTTGTTCGTAGAGCGCTCAAAGAAGCCGACGACATTATCAGGTGATAGTGTGTCAGTTTCTATAGTAAAGCCAATTTTTGTTTTATCAGGAGAGACTACAATAGATGAAAATCTACTCAAATTTTTAAAAGATGATTTATCTTCGCAAAATAACTTCCGATTATCGATTGTTGTTATATTAGATGAATCGCATAATTGGCTTTCAGTCTTAAACCAATTAAAAATTGCATCATCATCAATCGATAGTAAAATTGTTCCATCAGCGACAATACTCTTCTTATCC
>CAZOAK010000058.1:0-406 GCA_964577785.1 uncultured Candidatus Saccharibacteria bacterium
AACAAAAGCAGATCAAGAAAAAATGGGTATGGCTTTGAAAAAACTTTCTGATGAATATCCAACATTCCGTATTTCTTCAAACCAAGAAACAGGGGAGACTCTAATTGCGGGTATGGGTGAGCTACATCTTGAAATTATGATTGACCGAATGAAGAGAGAATTTAATGTGGAAGCGAATGTTGGTAAGCCACAAGTAGCATACAAAGAAACTATTACAACAGAAGCGGAAGCAGAACATAAATATGTTAAGCAGTCTGGAGGTAAGGGGCAATACGGTCACGTAGTTCTAACGTTAAGACCTTTGAAGCCATTAGAAGAAGGAGCAAAAATTGCTAAAAATGTTAGTCGTGAAGAAGGCTTTGAATTTATTAACTCTATTAAAGGAGGTGTTATTCCAAACGAATTT
>CAZOAK010000058.1:425-1844 GCA_964577785.1 uncultured Candidatus Saccharibacteria bacterium
GTTCATGAAGCGATGGACAGGGGGATTGTGGCTGGATTTAAAATGGTGGATGTATCTTGTGAACTAACATTCGGTTCATCACACGATGTGGACTCATCAGAAATTGCCTTCAAAATTGCTGGTTCACAAGCATTCCAAGAAGCAGCACGACGTGCAAAGCCAGTTATTCTAGAGCCAGTTATGAAAGTTGAGGTTGTAACTCCAGAAAAGTTCATGGGAGACGTAACTGGAAACCTAAGTTCAAAACGAGCACAGATTCTATCTATGGGAGACCGAGGACAGCTTAAAGTCATCGCAGCCATGGTACCACTTTCTGAAATGTTTGGTTACGTAACGTCCCTCAGATCTCTAACAGAAGGACGAGCATCATCAACAATGGAATTCGATCACTATGAGATAGTACCGCCTAATATAGAAAAAGAGATACAAGAAAGTCGCGGAAAATAGGAAATCAGTTTGGAGCTTAGTACCGCTCACGGGTATCACTGCTGTAGTAGCTTTCAGCTGTCAGTTTTTAATTAAAATACCGCGCCTAAAGGCGCGGTTTATTTTATACTTTACTTCTACATTCGCTATATGTATTATATTAGTATATGAAATCTATAAAATATATTTTAGGTTTAGGTGTTGTTGTGGCTATTATTGATATCACTTTGCTTTGGGTTTTGAATCTTGCGAGTTTAATAGATGGTGTCCAGTTTTCTGACTACCTTTCTCGCTCATTGAGCATTGTTGGTGTTGTTGTATTAGCACTACTTGTTATATCTTTAGTTTTGAAGATGTTTAAGAGTGAGTAGAGGTGTTTAAATTAAATTGGTATAGAATCAAAAGCACTGTAGCGAAGCCACGGTGCTTTTGTTTATTAGAATATTGTTGATATAATTAAAACATTAAAATAATATATTTACATGAATCTAAACTTCACTCCTGTCTTTAAAAGAATTGGCAAATACAAGTCAGGTCATGTTATTAAATTAATATCTTCTCTTTTCATAGTATCTGTAATCCTTGTTGGTCTCAACCAATACAAAACTAACCAACTCGCCTCCGCCAACTGCTCCACCCAATCAGACATAAACTCAATGGTCTCTACTAAGTCATCTATAGAATCTACACTTTTAAACATTGACTACCAGATAACAGAAAACAATAATAATGTTGTATTTCTAGGAGAATCTCTAGTAACAAATCATAATAATATAAATAGTATCTCATCACAGCTATCTCTTTACAGTGATTACTATTTAGAAATGAAGAAAAAATCAGTAGACGAGAGATATAGTACATACATGAGAGCAAAGAGTGTTTCCAGAAAAAACAAGAGCAAAGCTTCTCTAGATCTGTTAGACAGAATGATAGCTAGCTACAAAACAACCTACGAAAATACTTTAGCTAGCTACAATGATCTCATTCTTAAAA
>CAZOAK010000059.1:0-1813 GCA_964577785.1 uncultured Candidatus Saccharibacteria bacterium
TCAGGTTTCAGTTCTCTAATCCCATTTAGAAATTAGAAAAAACAACCTCACCAGAATGGGCAAACAAAAACTATTGATTCACTCACGCTTTAATATGAAAAAAATCCTAAAAGTAGCCGTAGTAACACTAGCTCTTTTCTCTGTACTCAATGCAGTACTTTTTCAACATCTTGTACCACCAGTTTTAGCTTCTGACAAGCCTAATGTTGTCCTTATTCTAGTGGATGACCTAGACAAATCCCTATTTGATCAAATGATTAACCTAGGCTTGTTACCTAATATACAAAAAGAAATAAATAACAAGAGCATAAAATTTAACAATGCATTTGTAACTGACTCTGCCTGTTGCCCCTCTAGAGCATCTATCTTAACTGGCAAGTACCCTCATAACCACTTGGTAAAAAGCGTTTTAAACAGTACTACTGTTCAACGCACTGTGCCAGCTAAAGGGGCATGGCCAGCATTTCAAGATGTTGAAGATAACACCCTTGCTAAATGGCTTAAAACTGATGCTCAGTATACCAATGGTATTATAGGAAAATACTTTCATAATTTTAATAGCACATCAATGCGCCCAGATGAAAAAGAGCAAATCTTTAATAATGGCTGGGACTTTTTCAAAACAATAGTTACACCACCATACAATTACAATGCAGGAGAGTATCAAACAATACAGGTGGAAAAAGGACAAGGTACAGAAGGTCCTTGGGTAGTATATCCGAACTTTACAGAATTAAACTTTATATTTAAACAATCAGAATACTTTATAAACAAACATTCGAACTCGACAAACCCGTTTTTTCTTATGATTACCCCACTATCTCCCCATGCTACGAGTGCTTTGAGACCTATTGGTAATACACATCCTGCTTGGAGCATAAGAACAGAAAGTACACAATGCGGTGTTGGAGGCTTTAATGCAGAAGAGTTTGACAATAATAAATGTCCAAACAACTCACTACGAAATGGAAATGACTACACTCCGTCTGACCCAAGATACTATCCGAACTCACTAAAATCGCCAGCATTTGGTAACTTTGAGACCGGAGCCCCTTGGAATAACAACTGGCAACAACTAACCAAAAATACTACTGATCCCAACTTTCAAGGCCTTGTTAGACTTCATCTAGATCGAATAGAATCTATGAGATCTGTAGATTTGATGGTATCAAAAGTGATTAACTCATTAAGAGTAAATAATGAGCTCGAAAACACAATAATAATATTCACCTCGGATAATGGTTACCTAATGGGTGAACACAATCTTGGAAACAAGATCTCAATATATGAAGAATCTATTAGAGTCCCATTATTCATCAGATACGATAAAGCAATAAAAAATCCTGGGACTAGTAATGATCACATCGCATTAAATATTGATATCGCTCCAACAATACTCTCTCTTGTTGGGTTAAACTGGCAAGATTCAAAGTACAATATAGATGGTAGACCCCTAAACCTTGCACAAGCAGGTTCAGAATGGAGAAACAGCTTTATAGTAGAAAACTGGAGATTTAGAACCACAGATTACTGGGAATTTCCGGATTTTATTAGCATGAGGAATAATCTTGGAGAAAAATTTACCGAATATTTTAATGATATTGATACAAACAACCCTACAATTTATGGACAATATTTTGAGATCAAAAAAGATCCATACGAGACTACAAATTCATATTCAACTATAAAAAATAATATTGTCAGATACACAAAGTTTGTATGTTTAGTAAATTCACTGAAAAAATGTAGTGGAAACACATGTAGAATCTACGATAAAGAATATAAAACCGAATGTGCTGAAAGCATAGCAATT
>CAZOAK010000060.1:0-1806 GCA_964577785.1 uncultured Candidatus Saccharibacteria bacterium
TGTATTCTAGTGGTCTGACTTCTGGAGGGGATATAATATTCTTAGCTAAAATACTTGAAGGCAAAAAAATCAATCAAATTATTCAAATAACAGAAAAAGATATATGTTAGTAACTAAAGAGCAACAGGAAGCGTGGCTAAATGATTACATAAAAGAAGGTAACAGCACGGATTGCTGTCTGGGCTTTATTGATGGAATTAACAAAGCATTAAATTATATGCAAGAAAAAATGAAGCCAGAGGCTATCAATGAAGACCTAGACTCAATCCGTAAAAAGCAAGGCGATTTAAGCGATATTTGCTACACTTGTTAAAATAAAAACTTGCACTTAAATAAATAAGTGTATCTTTGCCAACGTAATTAAAATAAAAACAAATGATAAAAAAATTCTTAGAATTATCTCAGCTAGATTTGACTAGCCACACCCAAAAGAAACCTACATTTTTTAAGGACAAAGCCACTGGAAACATGGTTAAAACGTCTGAAGACAAATGGTTAGACTACATTGAATGGGCGAAAGTTTTAGAGCTGCTTTATATCAATGGTGCTGAATCAGTAGAATATACTAGCGAACTCCACGAAAAGAAAACTAATACTTTGCGAATAACTTTAAAGGTTGACGGCAAAGAAACGCAAACCGATTACCCAATCATAGACGGCAATACAATAATAACCGCGCCTAATCAAATGCAAATACACAAAGCAGAATTGAGAGGGTTTGTTAAGGCGGTTGCAATATCTACAGGCTTAGGGTTAAACCTATGGCAAAAAGAAGAGCAAATGAATGGCGATACCTTATCCGACACAATGCCTATAAAAGTCAATGCTAAAAAACTTTTAATGAGTGCGCAATCAGTTGACGAATTGACTCGAATATGGTCATCGCTAAGCGAAACCGAGCAAGTCAAATTTAAGTCTATATTCTCACAGCAAAAAGAGTTGTTATAATGGATTTCAGCAACTACATATTTAGAAGTTCGTTTGTAGGAAATATTATAAGCGTTCCAAAGCCATTGACAGGAAAGCAGCTTGAAACTTTAGCAGCTTACCGAAAAAAGGACAAATTAACTGACACGCAAAAGAAGGATTTAATCTCACTTGAATATAAGCATAATGAGTCCAAACAGTTCAAACTGACTGACGGAGCTAAAAAGCTACTTAACCAGATAGTATTCTATGAAAAGCATGGTCGTATAACAAGCCTTGAAAGTGACTATTTAGATAAAGGATTGAGGGTTGAAAAGCAGTCAAGGGATTTAATGACTAAGGTTTTGGGAATACCACTTGTAAAAGATGATGAGCGGAAAATTAATGAATGGGTATCGGGAAAAAGAGACATAAATACTCAGGACGTTATAATAGATATAAAGTCAAAGTTTGATTTTAATACCTTTAACGCTGCGTTGGTTGATAGTTCTAATGAAATATACCTTAGACAATTAGACTGCTATATGGATTTGTGGAACGTAAAAGAGTCTTTATTGTGCCATGTCTTAATAGATACGCCATTCGATATAATAATTAAGCACCTACATAAACTACACTGGAATCATATCATTTTAGACTTAGGACATAATAATTTTATTGATGGTCAAATATCAAACCCAGATAGTATAGAATTAGTTGTACGGGAAGTAAACAACCACATTTACACTCGTGAAGGCTTAGAGTCATTCTGTAATGAACACCAAGCGATTAAACTAGATTGGTTTGCTGACTTCATAGAAATACCAGAAAGCGAAAGAATCCACATGATACCGCACTCATTTGACAAAGTTCGCATAGAGCAAAGAAACGAATGTATAA
>CAZOAK010000061.1:0-1760 GCA_964577785.1 uncultured Candidatus Saccharibacteria bacterium
TTTAATTTAAAATAAAAAAATATGAACAAAATTGTATGTCCGAATTGTAAGAAAGCTTTTGAACTCGATGAGGCTGGTTTTGCTGATATTCTCAAGCAGGTGAGAGATGAGGCATTTAATAACGACATACAAGAAAGGGAAAGAATGTTCGCAGCAGAAAAAGAAAATGCTATCAAGCTTGCTGAGATTACACTCAAGAATGCATTACAATCAGATATAGCAAAGAAGGATGTAGAGCTCGCAGAGTTAAAGGCAAAGAAAGATAGAGAGCTTGCAGAACTTGATGCGAAAAAAGATGCTGAGCTCGCTGAAATGAAGTCCAGAATCACAAATGCGGAGATGGAGAAAAAGCTTGCAGTCACTGAGGCTGTTATTTCTGTTGAAAAGGAAAGAGATGAGCTTACTTCAAAGCTTAAGAATAAGGATATTGAATATCAATTCTTTTCGGCTTCACAAAAAGAAAAGTATGAAAGTGAGTTGAGATTGAAAGACGAAACAATCGAGCGCTACAAGGATGTGAAATTGAAATTGAGTACCAAGATGATAGGAGAGACACTCGAGCAACACTGTGAGACAGAGTTCAACAAGCTCCGTGCTACAGGATTCCAGAATGCATACTTCGAAAAAGATAATGATTCAAAGACTGGGAGTAAGGGTGACTATATTTATAAAGAAAATGATGAGTCAGGAAATGAAATAGTTTCTATTATGTTTGAAATGAAGAATGAGGGAGATACAACTGCAACCAAGCATAAGAATGAAGATTACTTCAAAGAGCTCGACAAAGACCGTAATGAGAAGAAATGTGAGTATGCTGTCCTTGTAACCCTTCTAGAGGCTGATAATGAGCTCTACAACGCTGGTATTGTGGACGTCTCGTATAAGTATCCAAAAATGTATGTCGTACGCCCACAGTTCTTTATTCCAATCATTACACTACTTCGTAATGCAGCGATGAATTCACTCAAATATAAAGCGGAGCTTAATCTGATACGAAATCAGAATGTTGATATCACCAACTTTGAAGAAAATATGAATAAGTTCAAAGAGGGGTTCAATAAAAATTTTGAACTAGCTTCGAGTCGCTTCAAGACAGCAATAGATGAAATCGATAAGACAATCGACCATCTCCAGAAGACCAAGGATGCACTTCTCTCCTCAGAGAACAATCTCCGCCTAGCTAACAATAAAGCTGAAGAACTTACTATCAAGAAGCTTGCTCGCAACAATCCGACAATGACCGCCAAGTTCGCAGAATTAGCTGATGGGGATAAAAATGTAGAGAAATAACTAAGACATATCGTTAGATAAGTTGTCCACAGTTTGTTCTAACTAGTAGAACAAATGTTATACTAGACTTAAGATAGGGGGAGTGAATAAAAATATAATTTAAAAATTTAATTTTATGACAAAGAAAAAAACAGCACCAAAGTCGGATAAAGTTTTTAATAATAACGTTATCGTTTATCAGACAAAGTCAGGAGCCCTCGAACTCAAAGGAAACTTTACCCGTGAGACTGTGTGGGCAACTCAGATGCAAATTTCTAATGCTTTTGATGTTGATGTGAGAACTGTTAATGAGCACATTAAGAATATTTATAAGACGAATGAATTAGAGGAAAAATCAACCCTCCGGAAATTCCGGATAGTTCAAAAGGAAGGAGATCGAGAAATAGAGCGTGAAGTAAATCACTATAACTTAGATATGATAATCTCTGTAGGTTATAGAGTAAACTCATTTAATGCTACTAAATTCCGTC
>CAZOAK010000062.1:0-1735 GCA_964577785.1 uncultured Candidatus Saccharibacteria bacterium
ATCCACCAATACTAAATATAAATTTAGCAAAAGGTAAAAATAATTTCAATGTCATCAACTCAACTACTTGTACTACTTCCATTTTTTTATTTTTAGGTGTGGTTATTTAATAATGCTTTGTGCAATATTTTTTAACCATAACCTTATACCTTTTGACTCCGCCTTTCACTCGGAGTTTTTTTACTAGCCTTCTAAATCTAGTTTTACTTCTTTCGGTTCGTACTCTATCTGTGGTAAATCTTTAACCCATAAAAATTTTTCATTGACGCATTTGTCAATCTCTTCAACTGATATAATAAATCTATCATACAAATCAGCGATGGGATTAAAAAAACTGTCTTCATCATACATTTGTCCCACAAGAGAATCCTTTTGTTCTAAGGTTAAAAGACCAACTAATATTTTACTCATGATATATACTCTTTTAGAATTTGTTCAATAGGTTTATTTGCTCTACATCTACTTGCAACTGTTCTAATGTTTACATTAATTAAATCAGCCCACTCACCTCGTGTCTTTGTAATTCCTTTGTATGTTAAAAAATAATTTGAACGTCTATTATTTGCTTGTTGTTTTTTGGTTGCCCATATACAATTTTCTTTTGAATATCCTTTATTCACATCTATACGTTCTATTGTGTGATTTTTTGAAGGCTTTACGCCCATATCATTATAGAATGATTCAAAACTATTAATCCAATTTTTACTTATCATAATTCCTCTTCCTCCATATTGATGATAATATGGACTATTTACATTACAGCATCGTTCTTTCATGCCTATCCAAGTTTTATATTCTAAACTTTTTGACATCCCGTGAGTCTTATGTTTTATATACTTAGAAATACACCCACAAGAAATATTTTTCTTTACTTCTTGTGAAGTCAATTGCCTTTTATTTCCACAAATGCAAACCGCATCAAAATACTTAATATAATATTTGTTCGTATGACTGTACCCTAATATAGTGTACTTACTTTTTTCTGGTTGAGTTATTTTAATCATACACAAAGATACAAATAATAATTGGAATATCAAAGTAATATTTATCATTTAAACTACTTGTCTAGAAAGTGTGGTTTGGAATGCTTGTACTGCTGTGTATAAGTTGGCAGCTTCTGTATCAGATAATCCTTCGCCTATTGAAGCAAAGGCGCATTGTTTTAATGATGGTTCACTTAATACCCCACCATTATTATTTGCTAAAATATAAATATTAGAAGAAGGTCTTGCTGTAGCTACTGTATTTTGAGTATGTATTTTATTACCATTTTTCCAAAAAGTTTTAGTTCCAGATGTTATCCTATTGCCAATATAAAACCCCAAAGAATTTGGACTCGCTAAAGATATAAAAGATGAATCATTCATATAGCAATCCGATACGCTTCCTATTTGTCTTGTTTGAATAAAAAGGATTGAAGCCCCATTTCTTGCGCCTATTTCAACTTCATTCTTATTCAAATTTGTTCTTGAATAATAAGAAATATGAGTTGAGTTTAAACCCAATACAGATGAAGGAGAAATTTTTGTATCACTATATCCATTTATTCCATTTCCTAAAACTCCATTTGCCGAATGAGTTATTCCACCGCTCCATACTATCCTAAACGCTGCGTCTAAATCTCGAGGGTCTTTTAAATTCCATTTATGAGTACTAGCAGAACCACCAACAAACGGATAAATAGCTTTCATTTTTGTCCATATATTATCGGCTTTCATTTGAACTACTAGCGTAT
>CAZOAK010000063.1:0-1718 GCA_964577785.1 uncultured Candidatus Saccharibacteria bacterium
GTGAGTTTTTTTCTTATATCCAATCGGATAGTCATTTACTTTTAATGGGTTTATTTGTTCTGCTTTTGATTCATTGTATTTTTTTTCAATAGCTTCAAATACCCACCTCCTTAATGCTAAGTTATGATTTTTATACTCTTTAAATTTACTGGGTTTCTCTAAACCCCAATTTGATAAATAGTCAATAGCCTGTTTTGTTTTTTGCTCGCCAAAGTCAACTATTAATTTTTCATAATCAGTAATGGGAAGTATAATATTTTCATTAACTCCGTATTTATCTTTTTTATTATCACTATCTTTCTTACTGTCATTCTTATTCTTACTATCACTATCTGCTATATTTGCTACCTTTTGCTTGCTTTTGCTAGCATTTGCTACCTTTTGCTTTCCACCTATAGAACCAGCTACACGTCTGACTTCACAAGTTTTTTCATACTTTTCAGAGTCTCTAATAAATTGATTTTTGAATGGTAAAAAAGCTAGTTTCATAGAAAAATCCAATTCTGGGTCTATGCCATTTGCGTAGGATTTTATAGACTTAAATAAGATTCCTGCTTGTTCGTTTGTTAGTTCGCTTAAAACTTCTAAGCTATCTAAATGAACTATAATTGATTTTCGCATATTTGTCGCTTTTTTATAAAATAAGGGTACTTGAGGCAAGCGACCGCCCAACTATTGAAAACAGTTTTTCCCGTACCCTGTATTGTTAAAGTAAAATTTGTCATTATTAGTCGCTTTTATGAGTACAAATATACAAATTATTTTTTAACTCAATCGAATTAATTTGCCTTAATTAATCTAGCTAAAATACCAGATACTTTTTTCTTATCCTTAGCCATTAGTGAATAATTAAGATAGGTTACTGACTCACCATATCTGTTTTTAGAGGTCACTTTTTCTCTTTTTAGAGTGATTTCAAAAGGCTGCTCTATTTTGCGTATAATCTCCCGACTTGCATTTGAATATCCAAAGTCTTTCATTATTGTTTTGCAGTTTAAGATTTTGCCTTCTAAAAGGCTTTGAAGTAATTTAATTGTGCTTTTCATTTTTATATAATTTAATTGTCAAATTCTCTTATTTCCCAAAAGTAACCTGCAGAGCTACTTGTTCTACCTTTTAAGCAGTTTAATATTGCATTATTTGATATGCCAAATTTACTTTCAGCTTCTATTATAGTTCTAAATGTTTCAACTATTTCTAAGGTAGTTTTGTCTATTTGGCAAACTCTTTTATACTTGTTTAAATTTGCGTCTCTACTTGGCAAAAGAGGTGAACCATTAAAATATCTAACAGCTTCGTTCTTTACACTATTGTAAGGATATGGATTAATATTTGTTATGCTATCAGCCCACGTTTTCCACGCACCGTTTTCTACTTCTATTTTTCGGTCGGGTGGACATTCGGGAGAGGCTGCAAATTTCAGCATTCTGTCTAGTAGTTGGTCGGCAGTTAAAATGGACATAAATTTTTATTAATTATTTGTGCTTTTTCTCGTTCTAGTTTTTCTTTTATTGCGTTCCTTACAAACTGAGCTACATTAACATTATATTCTTTTAATTTATCTAATGTCCTCTTTTGCTCGGCAGATATGCGAATGTTTAATATTTCAGTCTTTTCAAGCATTTAAGTCAAATTTGTGTTACAAAACATTCGTCAATCTGCGAGTTACCTGCAAGTGCTACCATAGTTCTAACTGATTAACATATCCTTGAATACGT
>CAZOAK010000064.1:0-1702 GCA_964577785.1 uncultured Candidatus Saccharibacteria bacterium
CATATGTGCAAGAGAAAATGAAACCACAAGATGTCAATGAAGACCTAGACTCAATCCGAAAAAAGCAAGGAGATTTAAGCGAAATTTGCTATACTTGTTAAAAATCATTAAATATTAATTATTATCTTTGACATTGATTTAGAAATATTATCTTTGCAGAGTAATTAAACAAAATAGAAATGACTGAAGTAAAATCAAAGGTTATTATAAATAACGGAAAATATTTACAGATAATATCTGACAAAGGTATATTTAAATTTAATGCAAGATTGAAAGTGGCTTATGATTCAGTAAATGACATATTCGGTGCTAGAGCTTGGGTTTATGAAGTTATACATTTACCGTCAAAAAAGAAAGTAAAAATAGTGAAAAATGGTATGCCTGTTTTTAAAACATACGAATACCAATATAAAAGAGAATTAATACAAGCTATATCTGAAAGCAATATGTTTACAATAGCTTTAAAAGAAATAAAACCCCACACTTAAATAAATAAGTGTATATTTGCCAACGTAATTAAACTAAAATATAAACAAATGAAAAATTTATTCAAAGCATTAAGCGACTTTCAAAACGAAGTGCCAGTAATTTTAAAAGATACAAGCGGATATGGCTATAAGTTTGCCGACCTTCCTGCAATCTTTAAAGTCATTAATCCACTACTTAAAAAGAATGGGATAGGATTCACTCAGCTAGGCGAAGGTAAGTCAATCAAAACTATTATTTTTCACATTGAAAGCGGTGAGACCTTAGAAAGTATCTTTGATATTCCGCAGGGTGTTCAATTAGCTAAAATGAACGAGTTCCAAGTATTGGGTTCTGCAATAACTTATATGAGACGCTATGCGTTAAGTTCGGCTCTAGGTATTATTACAGATTCAGATATTGACGCTGCAGGTGAGCAAATAAAAGGCGATACAGATACTAGAATAGCCGCCTGCAAAACTCAAGGAGACCTAACTAAGCTATTCAATGAACTGAATCCAAAAGACGAAGCCACAATAGCTAAATTTACTAAAAGAAAACTAGAACTAAGTGCAAAATAAGGGAATATTCTCAGCAAGTGCAGCCTCTCGGCTTTGCGCCGAAGGTACAGGAGCTACAAGGCTATCTTATATTTATGAGGTAGCTTTGGGGTTAATCGATTGCAAACCTGACATAACTACTCAGGCTATGTATCACGGTATAAATAACGAAGCTACTGCATTAGATATATTGATAGCAGAAAAAGGCGGTCAACATAACTTCGATTTTGACAAAGGCAAACAAAAGTTTTTCAAAATCAATGATTACATTGGAGCAACGCCTGATGCATACGACATTGATTGGACTGGTGACGCTAAATGTCAATACACAATTAAAGGATTTGTAGAACAAAATGCCAAAGTTTCAAAGGCTTATAATTATCAAGTTCAAACTCAAATGCTCGCTCTAAAAGTCGATAATGCCTACTTGATTAACTACCTAACTAAACCAGAAAAATTCGGAGAGGACAATTGGACTGAATACCCATTCCCATTAGAAGAGCGTTTTTTTATCCACGAAATAGCAAAAGACGATGCTATATGCGAAGAGATATTGACCAAAGCTGAAAAGTATCACCCTATGATAAATCTAGCTTTTGAACAAATGGCAAATGCTACTATCTTAGACGAGACCGAATTTTTCTACAATCAATTGAAAAATGGAATCTATTATAAGA
>CAZOAK010000065.1:0-1685 GCA_964577785.1 uncultured Candidatus Saccharibacteria bacterium
TCCCGCCATAATTCCAACTCGCTATTCTTTTTGGGTTGTAATATTCGGACATAAAATTAACTAAGAAGATTCATTACTGTGGAAGTAATAGTAATTTTCTCTGTTGGCACAATTACATATTTCCAATGTTTAGTAATTCCCAAAGACCCGATCTTTTTATTCACAATTTCGCAATACTTCTCAGCTGTTTGTTTTTTGGCTTGTACGCTTGGAGTATCTATTTCCGATTCAGGCTTAACCTCAATCATTACAATTTCTTTTTCTAATTCAACTACAAAATCAGGTTCATATCGGTGATGTGATTCTCCTTCAGTGTCACGCCAATATAACCCCTCAAATTGATTTGGGGATGGTCTTAGCCAGTCTTCCACTGATTCATCCTTATCAAGTAAATATGCTAATCGTGCTTCATCAGAAGAGTCAAAACGATATTTAGAATGACACGCTTTATGAAATTGCCCGTATAACATTCTCGCACTGAATGTATCTCTCTGAGAATCTAAAGAAACTATTTTTTCATCAAAAGATTGAGAGATATTATACTGCTCAAGATATGGCTTAGGCTCCTTTATATCTGATTCAAGATAACTTTCGGATTTTAATTCTTTGTGAGACAGAATCTGTTTATAGATATCTTCGCCAATAGAACGAGCATTACTTTCTACTATAAGTGCAAGATTATTTTCATCGATAGCTTTTTTACGATAATGGACAACTGCTTGTTCAGCTAATTTTAATAATAGTTGTTTTTGATTTTGATCATCGTAATCCACTAATGGAAAATCAAGAAGTGCAGCGATAATAGTACTTTGAGGAGTCTGTCTATTGTGCGCTCCAAAATCAGTAACCCTTGTTACTTCCGTCATACGACGGCCAGGAATGTCTTCATTAAACAAATTCTTTTCACGATCGCTTTGTAATTGCTCCTCAAGAATAGCTCTTTCGTTTGTATATGTTCGGAGCACACTAGTGTCTAGATCAAATGATGTTATTTCTAGCTCTCCAAAATGTGGAGTAAGAATTAATCGTGGAATTGGGATATTTCTTTTTTCCATAACCTCCCCAGATTTTTGTGAAATCTTATTTAACGCATCTTTTGCTTCATTGCTGAATGATCCAAATAAAGTATCAGAACCATAGGAAACTTCTGCGGGGACGCTAGTTTGCTGGTTATGAAAGCTGGAAAAGGTGAGGTTTTTTGTAGTTTCTTTTGCTAATTCTTTTACTAATTCATCTTTTTTATTTTCAACAAATTGCTCTCGCACACCGGACTCCATCGTATCTACTTGAGGCATCTTTAAAATTAGTTCTTCTGCTTTCTTTTGTACCTCCTGCATCACCACAATATTTTGAGTAATTTCTTTTTGTACAACATCAAGAATAATTGGCTGAACTTCAGACAAGACTTTTATTTCTTTTGCATCCTTTTCAGGTATCTGTTCAACATTACCTTGAATAAGTGGTGAATCTTTAGCCATTGAGACAACTCTTGCAAATTGTTCATGGGCCACTATTACAAGCCTATCAACGAGAGAAACACCCGTTCTTTCCCCGTATGGTAAACGGAGCCCACGTCCGATTGTTTGTTCAGTTAAGATTGCTGCAGCAGCTTCACGAAGTGGGGCACTTGTATAAACAGTCGTCACATCCCATCCTTATTTAAGCATATTTACAGGGATAACAAT
>CAZOAK010000066.1:0-1660 GCA_964577785.1 uncultured Candidatus Saccharibacteria bacterium
GAGTAAAATGTGGTCCATTGGAGTAAACGAAAAAGTTGGAACGGCTCCCCATTTCTTTACCTCGAGGTTATCTGCGTCACTTCCACCATCTGGAACTGACATATCTGGAATATTCGGAACAGCGAGCATAAGAACTCTCCAATTCTTCATCACTTCTTCCATCTCATCTTCTTTTACCTTCAAATCATCCTTAACTCTTCGCATTGAATCGATGAGTCCATTACGCTCTTCTGGTAACGCTTTCATAATCGCATCACTAGACGCATTCTGTTGCGAACGTAATTCTTCAATTGATTTAAGAAGTTCTAGACGCTTCGTATCAAGAACAATTAACTCATCAACGTTAAAAGAAAGGTGTTTTTTGGTAGCAGCTAAACGAATAAGGTCACTATTTTCACGAATAAATTTGATATCTAACATAGAAGTAATTCTAACATAATTCTTATATTTTATAAATTTAAAAACATATATCTTGTTATTTTTAAGTAAAATACTGATATACTAGTATTCATATGACACAAGAAAAAGATATCGAAATGTTTGAACATTTAGAGGATGCAACTCCTCATGTTACGTTACATCGTGAGCAATATCATTACCCACCAAAATCATTTGGGGACAGAGTTGCAAAAGTTATAGTCCACCTCTCTGCTCTTTCTGCAACTATTTTATTCAAGCGACGCTACAATCATCGAGCAATAGTACTCGAGACTATCGCTGCTGTACCTGGTATGGTTGGAGGAATGCTCCAGCATCTAAAGTCCCTTAAACTTATTCGTGATGACAACGGATGGATACGAACACTTCTCGATGAAGCAGAAAATGAACGTATGCACCTCCTTATCTACAGTGAAATCGCAAAACCAACTTGGTTTGAAAGACTTCTCATTATGATTGTTCAGATTGGATTTTTCATTGTTTACTTTTTACTTTATTCCATTTCTCCAAAAACTGGTCACCGCGTTGTTGGTTACTTCGAAGAAGAAGCTGTGCATAGTTATGAATGCTTTCTTGCACTTGTAAAAGAAGGAATGTATGGAAATGTTGAAGCAACACCGCTTGCAAAGTCTTATTGGAATCTAGCAGAAAATGCTCGCCTAACAGATGTCATTGAAGCTACTATCAAAGATGAAATGCTTCACCGTGATGTAAATCATCGATTTGCAAACGACAAAGTTGGAACGAATTTGTGGTGGTAGGATACTAATACAAAAAGCGATGTCTAACGACATCGCTTTTTGTATTTAGCATAAAACCATACTTATAAAATTTCTAACACTTCACTTATAAAAATCTTATAATCATCTACTCCAATAGCAGCTAAAGGATTTTTGTCACCCTTGAGGTAAGCGATAGTCGCATTAATAAGCTCAATATGCGAATTATACTTTTCTAAATACCAGTGAAGAGCTTCTTCTTTTGAGGCGTAAGACTTATTGTTAACCGTATAGGTAATTCTACAAAGTGTGGTAACAACATAATATCTAAATTTAACATCATTAAAATAAGAATCTATCCTTTCTTGTATGGTACTAGTTTCACTTTTTAATGCTTCTTTAATTATATTCCAAGGCACATCTGTAATAATTTCCTTTGGTTCTGAACCAAACAAAGTAATTCCATTTTTTATAATTTGATCCCATACTATAGGACTATTTCC
>CAZOAK010000067.1:0-1636 GCA_964577785.1 uncultured Candidatus Saccharibacteria bacterium
TTAGAGTATTCGTAAAAAATACCAACGTGCCTAAATTTATACACGAATCAGAAGAAGAAGCGATAAAAGAAGCTATAAGATTAGGGCAAATGACTGGTAAAACTACCTACGTTTCTAAGTTTTTGTATGAGATTAAGCCAGAAAAGCCACATTGATAATCAATATATTAAGTATATAAAAAGTTAAAGTTTATTAAAAAATAGCCAAAAGTAAAAATAATTGGCTCTATGTAATTGATAAGCCTTACTTTTACACTGTAATTAATCAAACAAATAAAATTTAATCAAATGAAACTATCAAAAGAATATTTACAAGGGTACGCCGACTGCGCTATCAAATTATCAGATTTTGACACTGATTTGAACGTACGAGCGAAAGTCTATTTTATCGAATTGTCTCAGGACTTCCAAGTTGAATTACATTGGAATGTGGCTTATGATAATGCGAAAGACGAAGAGATTATTGAAACCGCTAAATTCTCTATAAAAGACCATAGCTATTTACCATATTTTGAAAAGTTTGAGACTGCATTTATGAAACAACTCGACAAAATTTCAAAACAAACCTCTGACGCAGACTATGATAGTAGACAGGCAGAAGCAGAGTTTAGAGAGGAGCAAAGATTTGAGAGCAATAGAGGCAATTAAAATTTAAAGACATGAACACTTATTCAAAATACTGCCCGAATGTATTCGTGGCAAAATGTACAGAACAGCATGAAAAAGGCTCAACTATTCACATGAATACTAAATATGGTGACGGTCACGAAGCCATTGTATTTAACGAACTATTTGCAAGAGACGGATTTTATTACTATTCAGTTGTAAGGGCTGACGGCTATAATATTCAAGAGCGAGCAAAGGCAAAAGCCGAAAGGCTACAAGGCTGGGCAAATAGTGCAGAAAAAAAGAGCCTACAATATTATGAGGCGTCTCAAGAGGGTAAAGATTTTCTAGTTTTAGCTGAACCAATTAAAATAGGTCACCATTCAGAAAAAAGACATCGAGCATTAATAGACCGAAATTGGAATCGAATGGGTAAATGCGTAGAGTTTAGTGAAAAGGCAAATGAATATGAAAGCAGAGCTGAATACTGGGCAAAACAAGCCAATACTATTAATTTGTCAATGCCTGAAAGTCTCGAGTATTATGAGTATGAACTAGAGAAAGCAAAAGCAAAGCATGAAGACCTAAAAAACAACCCCGAAAAGCGGTCTCATTCTTTTTCACTTACATACGCTAAAAAAGACGTAAACGAATTAGAGAAAAAAGTTTTAACAGCTAAAAAATTATGGTTATGAAAGTATCAGAAGCAATAGCAAAATTAAAAAGCGACATTCGTACTCTGGATACGCTAATCAAGGACTCAAAAGGCGGTCAATTTCTAATACGCCAGCGAGAAAGAGCCGTTAGAGAATTGATTTTGAGCGTATATGAGACCATTGAGCCAGAAGCCGAGATAATAGTAGCAGATATCGACACCCTTATAACTTTAAATTAAACCCATGAAATTAACATACAACGAATTAATAGCCGTTATAGTCGGCTTAGGTCTTGCAATAGCCTTTATTTTAGGAATAACTACTATTTCAGTCACTCAAACTATTTCTATCTCCAGTAGGCTTAAATCAGAAAAC
>CAZOAK010000068.1:0-965 GCA_964577785.1 uncultured Candidatus Saccharibacteria bacterium
TGTTTTACCGCCGGACTATTTTCTTGGTATGAGTTACTGGTTGAGGGGGCTTCTATCTACAAGCATAGCAACACTACCAATATTCTTTTCCGCTATTATTTTCTCTTATACCTTTAAACAAGTTTCAAAGGAGAACATTGGTTCTATGTACGGTGTTAATTTGGCAGGTGCAGTGTTTGGAGGATTCCTAGAATACAGTTCAATGGTTTTTGGCTTAAAATCGATGTACATAATCGCGGCGGTTTTATATCTTGTGTCGTTTCTTGTAGATTATTTCAAAAAATAATGTATTTGTTTGTATAAAGTTATTGGTTTATAATGTAACCATGTTTAAAACTGCTAAAATAAGAAATATTTTTTTTAGTCTACTTGGGCTACTCGTTATATGCGTTATTGCAATTGCTTATATGTATACACAGATAAACACTCTTAAAAAAAGCCCAGAAGAGGTGGCAAAGAATGAAGTCGCAGATATAATCGAAAAGGTGGGTAAGTTAACGGTGCTTCCTACAGATGAAGAGGCAACAGTGGCAACAGTAACAAACTTGGACAGACTAAAAGACCAAGCTTTTTTTGCTAACGCACAGATTGGTGATAAGGTTTTGATATATCAGGCAAATAGAAAAGCTATACTTTATAATCCAACATCAAACAAAATAATAGAAATATCCTCCGTAAATCTAGGTGTAGGAACTCAGACAAATGTTGCAACATCAACTCAATAGAGGCTATGAAGTTATCTATAATAATACCGGCGTATAACGAAGAGAGAACCATAAGTGAAATAATTGGTAAGGTCAAGAATGTCGTTTTGTCAGTAGAAAAGGAGATTATTGTTGTAGATAATTCATCTAAGGACAATACTCCTAATATTCTAGAAAAAATAACGGATATAAAAGTAATAAGACTTGACCCAAACAGAGGAAAAGGAGGAGCGCTGAAGGCTGGGATAAAAGAAGCTACTG
>CAZOAK010000068.1:975-1583 GCA_964577785.1 uncultured Candidatus Saccharibacteria bacterium
ATTTTTCAAGATGCGGATTTGGAGTATGACCCAATGGATTATCCTGAAGTTATAAAACCAATTTTAGAAGGTAGGGCAGATGTGACAAACGGTGTAAGGAAAGAAAATAAGATGAAGGAAGATAAACAGATTTTTGTCGGCTTTTTTGCTTGGCTAGGTAACTTTGCTATCACATGGACAACCAACATTCTCTACGGTGTGTATCATGGTGAGTACGAAGGGTGCTATAAAGCTTTTAAGATGGAGACTCTCAAGTCTGTTGTGATAAATACAAATAATTTTGATTTTGATAATGAGCTTGTTTGTAAAATTTTTAAAAAGGGGTATAAAGTAGTGGACGTTCCAATACATTATTATCCTAGAAGCTATAAGGAAGGGAAGCATATAAACTGGAAGCATGGCTTTAGAATACTCTGGACAATAATAAAGTATAGGTTCGTCTCTTAAAATGAATAAAAGTAAAGTTAAAAAACTAATCGTGCCAATGGCGGGCTTGGGCACAAGGTTTTTACCAACATCAACAGCATATCCTAAAGAAATGGCATATTTGGTCGACAGGCCAGTTTTGCAGTATTTGGTAGAGGAGGCTTACGAGTCTGGCATAGAAG
>CAZOAK010000069.1:0-1579 GCA_964577785.1 uncultured Candidatus Saccharibacteria bacterium
TTGCTCAAGCTCTGAAGATTTTTCTTTCTGCTCATTAACTAATTCACAAAATTTAGACCATATGGGACTGTTGAAAAATGCGAAATTACATCATAGGTGAGCTATTTTTTTATTTGACACAGAGCCACAAAGGCACAGAGGATTTCACAGAGAAATTAGTTAATTAGCCGATAGATTCCATTTTTAAACAGAGGGACATTAAAGTTTAAAAGCAGTCCAATTTTTAAATGCATAAGTTTTAGGTATGTTAAAACCTGGGATTTGAATACAGGATTCAAATCAACAACGGCTTTAATTTCAACAATTATTGAATTTTCTACTAACAAATCCAGTCTAAACCCAGCATCGAACTCATTATTTTTATATTTAATAGGCACAGATAATTCTGATTTTACATTTAAATCTCGTAATCTTAGTTCATGTATCAGGCATTCATGATAGACTTTCTCTAAGAGTCCTGGACCAAGAGTTTTGTGCACAACTAGTCCAGCGTCAATAATTATTTCTGTAATTTTATTAAGATTATCCATATAACATTAGCCTCTGTGAAAGCTCCGTGACTTTGTGGCTCTGTGTTAAAAGAAAAAAATCACTAACGATATAATCGCCGTTTTAATAAAAAAGTTTCCTCAAATCAAACTAAGCTAGATACAAGATCAAATAAATTTGATAAAATCATCTCATGAGTGTAAGAGAGGAGAACAAACAGATGAGTTTATACGTACCAAACTTGGAAGAACTAGTACCAGCAGAACACAAATACCGAAGGATATTAAAGATAGTAGATTTTGAAAAACTAACAGCTGGTTTGAAGGCTACGTATTCGAATAATGGAAGAGGAGGATATCCAGTAACAACAGCGTTTAAGTGTTTATTATTGCAATTCATGAACGACCTAAGCGATCGAGAGTTAGAGGAATATTTCAACGACAGCCTAGCAGGTAAATTATTCTGTGGTTTTGAGCTACTAGATAAAACCCCAGATCACACATATTTTTGCAAAATTCGGAGCAGGTTTGGGATAAGTCGTCTAACCGAATTATTTAACAAGTTTCAAGAGGCATTAAAGGATAAGAAGCTAATAAGAGAAGTATTTACTTTTGCAGACGCCAGTGAATTACGTTCAAGGGTAGATCATTGGAAAGCTAGAGACTTGGCATTAGAAGATTCCAAGAATGATGAAACTGATGATAATGGAAACCCAACGATGAACAATAATAATGTGTCAAAGTATTCATCAGATCCTGAAGCTAGATTTGGAGCGAAAGGCAAAAATGAGATCTGGCTTGGTTACAAACGTCATATATCAGTAGATATGAGCAATGGCTTAATTAATAAAATTGATGTAACAGCAGCAAGTGTATCAGATGGAGCTGGATTAAAGAATGTCTGTCCAAGTAGTGGGATGGTATTTGCGGATAAGGCGTATTGTATAGAAAAGGCACAAGAAATTATCAAAGCGAACAATTGTCATTCAGGAGCGATTAAGAAAAATAACATGAAAGATAAAAATCGAGCCAAAGATAATTGGATTAGTGCAATTCGTATGTCATTTGAAGGAGTGTTTTCTAAAATGTCT
>CAZOAK010000070.1:0-1528 GCA_964577785.1 uncultured Candidatus Saccharibacteria bacterium
CAAATGCCATCTGTCTTCAGGGTTTTCATCATCCGTAACTTTAAATTTAACAATTTCAAAGTCATTGAGTTGTCTGTCATCAATTAAGCTCTCTTGAACTATCGTGCCTTTATATTTATTCATATTACTTTAAAACAGCTTTCAGCTTAGCTACATAATCAACTCTCTTATCTGGTTCTGAAAGCACACTTTTCTTAGTCAAATTTATATTAAACTCGTCTCCATCGTATCTAGGGAATACATGATGATGATAGTGAAAGGCATGTTGATTGCCTGCTGGCTCATTATTTTGCCTTGTAGTTATCCCATCACATTTGTAGGCTCTTTTCATGGCAACTGCCATCATTTGTACAACTTCAGCGACCCTGTGGTTAATATCTTCAGGAAGCTCATAGATATTCTCGTAGTGGTCATTTGGAACAACAATTACATGTCCTTCACAAGTTGGTATCCAAAAGGAGTTAACAAAAACACTAACAACTCTATCACTAAAAATTAAGTCTGCCTGTTTAAGTAAAGTGTCTTCATTTTCAAAACCATTAACTCCTAAACAAATTGGGCATTTATAATCTTTGGGGGCGTGTTCAAACATTCTTATTAATCTGTTTTTGTTTCAATACCCTCCATTTTTAGGATGTTAAACTTGCCGTCTTTCTCTTCAAGCAATGCAAAACCTCCATCTCCGACTTTCTCAATATCAATATCCATCATTTCTTTGAAAAAAGTTTTCAGAAATAGACCGTGAGTTACAGCTACTAGTGAGTTGTATTCCATTTTCAATAAATACTTAATTCCATTTCTCATTCTAGTGATGAAGTCCTCTGTTCTCTCACTTCCATCTACATATTCCCATCTGTTGTGTGTTTCTACTACCACTGGATATTTTACCTTTGCTTCACTCCTGACTAATCCAGTTAACACCCCATTCAAATTTCTTTCTTTAAGATACTCAAAAATTTCTACTTTAAGACCCAGCTCTTTGGAAATTACTTCTGCAGATTGAGATGCTCTTTTCAGTGGAGATGAGAGAATTATTTCAAACTTTTCATCTAAGGAAGCAATCTTTTTAGCACTTTCTAATACTTGTGATTTGCCTTTTTCAGTTAGGTCAAAATCAGCACTACCGCCATAGCGGTCTTCAATGTCATCTACACTCTCACCATGTCTTACAAAAAGTATTTTCATATTAAGCCAATTATACCGTCAATGATAGTTAAGCAAAAGAGTAATCGTGCTTAGTGGCGGTATTTTCTTGGGTAAGAAATTGTTTGTAGAATTCCTTTTCTTTCCCATCTACATTAGAATAGTAAGTGCGAACGTCGGATATTAGCCGACCCCATAATTGTTTTGAGCATTTTTGTATGAGAAAAATTCTGTTAGATGAGAAGGAAGTTGAATCGTTAGTTACTGATAGTCTTCCTATGATTATTCATGGGAAAGAAGGTTCAGGAGCATCGCTCTATACAATTTGTCTTGCAGCAAAATGGTTTACTCAAGGAAATGAAGTTTTGTTTTTATGTGGATATCC
>CAZOAK010000071.1:0-1525 GCA_964577785.1 uncultured Candidatus Saccharibacteria bacterium
TGGATCGTAGTTATTTCGAGCAATAACACTAGAGGCAAATTTTTCGATATTTTCTGCATCGTTTTCGTCGACAATCGCAAGCTCAACATGAAGAGCTTGACCCTCGATATTAATATCTATTTTTCCATCAGCTGTTTTCACATTATCAAACGGTTTCTTGAGACGTTCAACCGTATCGATGGTCTCTTGAGAATATTCGATTTCGTTACTTTTCTCCGCCTTCTTAAGTAAACTATCCGAACTAAATAATTGCGGTGATTCCATAATTAATACAATTTGTACATAAAAGCGGGGCGAAATGCCCCGCTTTTATGCTACACCTAATTTGTCCTTTGTAAAGCAAAAAAGTGATTATTTTTCCCACGAATAGCCATTTTCACCGCAGTTTCTATAAATTGAATCGAGTGCATCTTTTGCTGGTAGTTGTTCGAAAGTGTATTGTTTATAATTTTCGTATACTATCGCTCGACAATTTTTTGGAAGGCCAGATTCGTTGTATTTTAAGTCTGAATTGAAATCTTCTGAGTAAAATAAAAAATATCCTATTATTATACCTAATAAGATTAGAGTAAGTTTGTTTATTAAATGAATATTTAACATAATTTCTAAATTTCTTTTACTAGAAACCAACCAAACAAAATTTTTGAATTAAAATTTGTAAGAATACATAGATAAAAAAGATAGATACTGCAAAATCAAACGCTATTAAAAATTTATAATGGCACCAAAATATCTTAAACGGACTAATGCTCAACGTTATATCTTCTAATTTGCCGAAAGATGTATACAGGTCAGGTAAACCATCAGAAATTTCACTTCCATCACCTATTCCAACGTGGTGTATTGCATGGCAAAGCTCATGAGAGTGACTCGAGTAAAATACTAACTTATCATCACTTTCATTATTTTCAATCCAAAATTTAATATCAGAAGGCTTAAGGTTGTTTGGAATTCTGTTATATAGATCAATCGCTTCTTTAAAAAGGCTTAAGTCTGATAAAACAAATTGCTGATGACGCTCTACGAGGCCATTAAATCGTGAAAGTAATTGAACAAAATATGGGATTAAATATTTAGTTTTATATTTAAAATAATCATTGGAATTTAATATTGAATTATATAGGTTCCCAATATCAATTTTATTAACAAAACTTTTTGGGTTGTACCAATTCCTATTGTCAATACTTGCTGGGTACTTCGTGGATAGCCAAAGTTTTAAAACTTCAAGTGTTGATTTAAGTGTATCTAAATCCTTTTTTACTATACTATATTGACCAGCCCGGAAAGAAAGCCACCCTAAAAGTAGAGCTACTGATGCAATCATTAGATTTGTTGATTCTTGGTCCATGTGTATATTAATAAAAGCGGGGCGAAATGCCCCGCTTTTATGCTACACTTATTTCTTTTCTTCTTCAACTTTGCTCTCAGGAGCTTCAGTCTCTGCATCTTTTGGCTGTTCAGTTCCGGAAGCATTTCCTTCTTGATTCTTGCTTCCTGATTCCTGATTCTGCTGTGGAGCGGCCTC